>FR889371.1:3924-5962 GCA_000432895.1 Firmicutes bacterium CAG:449
GGATCGATTTCCAATACTAACCAATTTAACAATTTAGTAACAATTATTTTAAAAATTAAACTTATCTTACATAAATCAGTTGAGTCATATTACCGACCAAAACCATCCCAACCCTCAACTGGTAAAAACAATTGTGGGTAGAACTGCAATTGTTTTTTTATGAAATTTTAATATTCACTTCTTATAAAAAAGGTGTAAAATCATGTTTAGAGAGTAAATTTATGGAATTGAGTAGAAGAGAAATTGAAAAATTAATTAAAAGAGATAAAAAGATTTATGAAAAAGTTTATCTTGAGTATTGTACAACTATTGTAATGTATATTGATGCATTTATAAAAAATAGAGAAGATGCAAAAGATATGGCGGCAGATATTTTTATTAATCTTCCTGAATTGTTGAAAAATAGTTATAAATCATATAAAGGATCTTTTAAAAAATGGTTAATGGGTTTAGTGAGAAATAAAATTCGTGATTATTCTAAGCAAGCAAGATTAAATGATATGAATTTTGATGATGAAATAGAAAATAATAATTTCAAATATGAAGACAATAAATTTAAAATAGAAGAATTAAAGAGTATTTTAAATGATGAAGAATATAAAATTGTTGTTTTATTATATATTGAAGATTTCAAGTTAAAAGAAGTTGCAAAGATGACAAATCAGTCTTTATATGATGCTAGATTATTGAAAAAAAGTGCTTTTGATAAAATTAAGAAATACTATAAAGAATTTTATATAAACTAAATTTTTACTTTAAATAAATTTTTTTAAAAATATTTGAGATTAATAAATGTTTATATTTATACTTATCTTTTTTTGACAAAAATTGTAAAATAAAAACGGAAAATAAAAAAATGAAAATTACAAAAAAAGATATTTATAAGTTAATAAATAGAGATAATGATATTTATGAAAAAATATATGTAGAATATGTTACAAAAATAACTGTTTATATTGATTCAATTGTAAGAAACAAAGAAAGTGCTAAAGATTTAAGTTCTGAGATATTTATAAAACTACCGGAACTAGTAAAAGATTCTTATGATTTTTCTAAAGGTGATTTTGAAAAATGGATATTTGGAGTTGCTAAAAATAAAGCTAGAGATTTTTTTAAAACTCAAAAGCATACAGCATACGAATATGGTGATAATTGTGATAAAAATAATTTGAATAAAGAGAATAAATTTAAAATAGAAGAACTAAAAGGTGTTTTAACAATTCAAGAATTTCAATATATTGTATTAGTATATATAAATGGTTTTACTTTAAAGGATGTAAAAAAAGAAATGAATATAACAATGTTTACAATTCGCAAAATAAAAAATAGTGCCTTAAAGAAAATAAAAAATTATTATTTAATGCACTATTATAATTAATTTAATTAAATATTATTATTTTATTGAGTAATCAAAACTAGATAATAAATCGTTTAAAGCTTTATTATATGTTTCAACTGTTAATGAATCTTCTAGAGAAAAAACATTGTTTAATTTTATATAAAAAGAAATAAAATTAGGATCAGTTGTTGAAATAGAAATTAAATTGTCACTAACTTTTATATCAAAAATCTTTGCATTACATAAATGCAAAAAACTTGTCATAAGATTTTTATAAGTTTGACTATAATTAGAATCGGATGGAATACCAAAACAAATATAATCTAAAGAAATACCTAAAGCTAATGATAACTTACCAGCATTATCAAGTTTAGGAATGTAAATTCCTTTTTCATATTCAAAAATAGTTTGTCTAGAAATTCCACATAATTCTGCTAATTCATCTTGAGTTAATTTCTTTGCTTTTCTTGCTTGGCGTAATCGGTATGCAATAGTATTGTTCGTTTCATTCATAAAAGAATCCTTTCTTTAATATTTTTATAAATATATTTTAAGAATAATTAAAAAAAATTTAAAGAAGAAATAAAAAATATCATTAATAAAAAAATTAATTAGCAACATTTGAATATATTTTGTAATAATTTAAATAAAAAAATAAAATTAGCATACTCATACATGCGCGCATAATGCGAGAAGAAG
>FR889372.1 GCA_000432895.1 Firmicutes bacterium CAG:449
TAAAAATTAAAACTCAAAATTTTGATGATTTTAAAACAAAAATCACATTATTTTATAAATCATTTAATTATGAACCATTAAATGAAAGTGTAAAAAAGTTATACGATATTGTTATTTATTCTGATCCGGTTAGTAATTTAAAAACAAAAGAAGTCGATGAAGAAATTAATCTTTTATTTAATGAAATAAAAAATAAATATAATGACAGAAATTATAAAGAACTAAAATTAGATATTGATCATTTAGTTGAATTATTAAATCAACGAAATCTATTATGTAAATTAGGTAAATAAAATGGCTACTAAAGATGAATTTATGGTAATTCACACTTCAAATGAAATGAAGTATTTCTTAAAAAATAAAGCAAGAAGACATCAAAATTATTCTTTTTATGTTGATGAAGAGGGTTTAGATAAAACAAAAGACAATGGATTAAAATTATCAACAGGTTATAATTGGAACGATCCAATTGATAAAAAAAATTTTAACACTTCAAATGAGATAATTAATTTTGGAAAAAGTTTTATATATTCTAAATCTGAAAATATTGCAATGTGGTTATTATATGCCAAAGAAAATGGTTATTTAGTTAAATTTAATGGTCAAATATTCCGTGAAATGCTGAATGAAAAAGTAAAATTTGTTTTTAGTTACAATAAAAAAGAATATGAATTAAATGAAGTAGAATTTGAACTAATTGATATTTTATATGCTTCTGATTCTGATAAACAAATGTATCTAAAAAAATCTGATTATAGTAGAACCACAAATAATTTTCTTAATTTGAATTGTATAGAAGATAAACTTGATTATTATATAAAAAATATCGGTTGGTATTTTGAAAATGAATGTCGATTAATTGTTTCTATACCAATTAATAAAATTCGAAATTTAATAGATAAAAATATTAATAAAGATGAATTAATTAAAAATAGTTATATATTTATGAGATTAAAAAATAATGATGATATTTTAAAAAAGG
>FR889373.1:0-2727 GCA_000432895.1 Firmicutes bacterium CAG:449
TCAATATTATCAAAAAAAGAACTAATCACTTTTTTACTTCTTTTTTGACGATGAAAAGTAATTGCAAATCTATGCACTTCATCTTGCATTCTAACTAAAAATAAAAACAATTTACTTTGATTAGATAGAGAATATTCTTTTTCTAAAGTTAATAAAGTTGAAGTGTGATGATGATCATCTTTTTCTAAGCCCGCTAAATTAATTTTAATATCTAAATCATCTAAAGCCTTTTGAGCAACTTTTAATTGATTAAAACCACCATCAACTAAAATTAAATCTGGAAAAGGTTGATTTTCTTTTTTTAAGCGTGAATATCTTCGATAAATAACTTCATACATCGATTTTAAATCATCTTTACCAGAAGACTGTTTAATATTATATTTACGATACATCGAAGGAGTTTTTACTCCATTAATAAAACAAACCATCGCACCAATCGGTTCACTACCTTGTAAATGAGAGTTATCAAATAATTCAATATGCAAAGGCGTTTTAATATTTAAAATATTTCCAAGTTCTTCTAATAACAATAAATTATCATCTTCAAGTCGAGCCGATAAAAAATGCTCATCAATACCGTTTTTAGCGTTCTCTAAAGCAATTAATAATAAATCATGCTTAATTCCTCGACTAGGAAGAATAACTTTCGTTGATAAGCCTTCTTGCAAAACTAAATACTCTTTATTACCAACAATAATTTCTTTTGGTAAATCATGCTTTTGATAATATTGGAAAATTAGAGAAATAACTTGTTCATCATTATTTTCGCCTTCTTGCTCATTAACAAAAACATTTTTACCTAAAAGTAAGCCATTACGATAAGTAATAATACTTAAAGCAAAATAACCCTCTCTAGAAGAAGTAGCAATAACATCCAAAGATAATTTACTTGATAAAGTAATTGATTGTTTTTCTTGAATATGATCAATCGAATCAATAATTTTTTTATATTCACCAGCTTTTTCAAAATTCAATTCTTCACTTGCTTTTTTCATTTGTAAAATTAAATTAGTTTTTATCTTACTATCATCACCTTGCATAAAGTGTTTAATATCATTAACCATTGATTTATATTCATTAGCTAAATTTTTATTAATACAAGGCCCTAAACATTGATGTAAATGATAATACAAACATGGAGAAGAAGGAATATAAGAACATTTTCTTAAAGGAAAAATCTTATTTAACAAATCAATAATTTTATATGCTGAAGATGAAGAAGTATAAGGACCAAAATAATAATGATCTTTGTCATTTGGTTTATAAGCAATTTTTAAACGTGGTTCTTTATCTTTACTTAAAGCAATATAAGGATAAGTTTTTCCATCTTTTAAAAGAATATTATATTTTGGATAATATTTTTGAATTAAATTTAATTCTAATAACAAAGCTTCTTTTTCTGAATTAATTTGAATAGTATCAAAATCAGTAATTTCACGAACCATTCGCATAACTTTACCAACTTGAGGACGATAAAAATATTGCTTAACTCTTTTTATTAAAGATTTGGCTTTACCAATATAAATAACAGTTCCTTCACTATTTTTCATAATATAGACACCAGGAACATCTTTTAATAATTCAATTTTAACTTTTAATAATTCGTTCATTTTAAAATGACCACAGTCGCTCCGACTCCACCTTCTCCAGCTCCACCTAATCTAAAGGATTCAACATAAGGACTAGTTTTCAAATAATCTTGAACTCCACTTCTAAGTCGACCTGTCCCAGAACCATGAATAATTCGTACTTGTTTATAATGAACCATTACACAATCATCTAAATATTTTTTTATCACTTCTAAAGCATCTTTAACTGTTAAACCAATAACATTAACTTCCGTAGGTACACTTTTTAAAGTTGAAATATAATCAGGAGTATAAGATATTTTCTTCTTTTTAATTACTTGACATTTTCTAATTGCATTAAGTTTAGTTTGAATTTGTAAACCAGAATCAAGTAATAAAGTAACTTTTTCTCCATTTATTCTAATAACTTTACCTTTAGCATGAGAAGAAATCATTTCCACTTGGTCATTAACGTTAACCACAGCATTTTCATAATCCTCTTCTTCAATATTATTAGCTTTTTCATCAATTTTATGTTTAGCTTCAATTACTTCATGTAATTTCTTATTTTCCAAATTTTTAAATTCTAAAAAGATTTGATCAATTTCTTCTTTCGCATCAGAAATAATTTTTTGCTTTTCTTCATCAGCTTGTTCAATAATTTGATTTCTAATCTTTTTATTTTTTTCTTCTTGTAATAATAATTCCTCTTTTATTTTATTTATTTCATTTTCTTTTTCATTTAAATCAAGTTTTATTTTTTCAACTTCCTCTAAACGTTTATTTAATAATTCAAGTTTAATTTCTTTTGAAGAAGATTTTTTTTCTTCAATATATTTTTTCGCTCTTAAAATGACTTCTTCTTGAATACCGAGTCTACTAGCCACTTCAATACCATATGATGAAGAAGCCACATGCAATCTTAAACGATATGTAGGAGCCATATTCTTTTCATCAAAAACCATTGAAGCACATAAAATATTTTCATTTTCTAAAGCATAAGTTTTTAAAGCTTCATAATGAGAAGAAATTAAACTAAAGCAATTTTTATCTAGTAAATAATCAATTACTCCAAGTCCTAAAGCTTCGCCATCTAAAGGTGAAGTTCCTGAACCAAGCTCATCAATAATTACTAAAGAAGAAGAATCAACTTCATTTA
>FR889373.1:2734-4379 GCA_000432895.1 Firmicutes bacterium CAG:449
AAGAAGAAGAATCAACTTCATTTAAGATTTCTTTGATTTTTACAATATGAGATGAAAAAGTAGATAAATTATCAATTAAAGATTGATTATCACCAATATCAGCATAAATATGATTAAAAAAGCAAATCTCACCACCTTCTTTTATAGGTAAAGCAAGACCACATTGATGCATAATCACTAATAAGCCAACAACTTTAAGCGCGACAGTTTTTCCTCCGGCATTCGGACCAGTAATAATCATTAATTTTTCTTTATCCATTAAAAAAGAATTTCTAACAACTTTATTTTTATCAATTAAAGGATGTGCAGCATTTTCCAGTTTAATAATTTTTTTATCAGAAATTGTAGCAATTGTCCCTTCATAAGTAATAGCAAAAGTGGCTTTAGCAAAAATAAAATCAAGTTTACTAATTACAAAATTATTAGTTAACAACTCAAAATTATAAGAATCAATATAAGTAGATAAATCTTTTAAAATAGCTTGAATCTCACGATTTTCTTCTTCTTTTAAAGAAGCAATATTATTATAAACTTCTATTAATTCTTGAGGTTCAATAAAATATGTTTGTCCAGTATCAGAAACATCTAAAACAATCCCTTGAATGCGGTTTTTATAAGTAGCCTTGACCATTAAAGTGAATTGACCATTTCTAATTGCACCATGTCCATCAGATAAATAATTACGATATTTATCCACTAAAGAGGAAGATAAAGAAGATATTCCATTTTCTAAATGTGACATTTTGCTTCTAATACGATATAAATTACTAGAAGCCGAATCCAAAATATCTAACGACGGAGATATTACTCGATCGATTTTTTGCTTAACATTATCTAAAGATGATAATTGTTCAATTAATTCATTAATTAAAGGATAATTATCTTTTTCTTTAAACTCTTGTTTTAAAGTTTTAATATTATCAAGAAGAAAACCAACTTGATAAAAAAATTCTTTACTTCCTAATCCACCTTTTTTAATTAATTTCAAAGTTGGAATTAAATTAATATGATGGAAAATATTAATTCTACCATACTTATAACTATAATTAATAGCTTCTTGAAGTTCATTTAAAGATGATAAAAGATCACTAGAAGAAGTAAACATTTCTAGATGATTAATATATTCTTTTGCTAATTCAGTATTAGCGTGCTTCAGTAGTTTTTCTTTAATAAAAGAAAATTCAAATGTTTCATAAACGCTTTTCATACATTGACTATTTTATCAACATAGTAAATCTTTTTCAATGCTTGCTAAAACTAAATTATTCTTATACAATTAGAACATATGGAAAATATCAGTTTTGAAATAAATGAACAAACTAAAAATAAAATCATCGATTTTTATAAACCTTATCAAGTAGAAAATAATGGTAGTTATATTATCTTTTTTGCAAAATATGAAAAAGTAAGTATTACTATTTATCAATCAAAAAAAGGCTATAAAGCATTATTTTCTGGTGATAACGCTTTATATGAAGCTAAAATTTTTAATCAAAATGCGCAAGTATCAATTCCAAAAGAAAAAGAAAAAATCTCATTTATTACTTTTGATGAGCAATGTGGTTCTGATGAAGTTGGTTTTGGTGATTTTTTTGGACCACTTGTCGTGGTAGGAGTCTATTATTCACCATCGTTAAATAATTTA
>FR889374.1:0-230 GCA_000432895.1 Firmicutes bacterium CAG:449
AGCAAATCATTCTTTATTTTGTTGAAATTGTTGTATTATTTTTAGTGGCTTTTTTAACTAAATATAATCAAGATAGTTCTCCATTTTTAATTTGTCTTTTTGTTATTTTAATGTTTGTTATTAACCAATTTAAAATAAAAAATATGAAAAAGTATGATGAAAATGAAATTTATCCAATATTAGAAAATAATATTACTTTATTTAATAATGAATACAAATTAAAAAAAGAG
>FR889374.1:286-2014 GCA_000432895.1 Firmicutes bacterium CAG:449
TTTATCATCTTTTTTTATTGGTTTTAGTTTGTTAATAATTTTAATGAATGATTTAAAAAATGTTATATCTTTAATTGTTATTTTTTTAATAACATATTTAATTAATTATTTAAAAAAGAAAAATTCATATCTTGATAAAATTAATTTATTAGAAAGTAATTTAACTATTGATAATATTAAACAAGCTGATAAATTATCTTATCAAGAAGCTTTATATCATAGTTTATTATTTTGTCTAAATTTTACAATTTTAGTTTTATTATCATTTATTTCTTGTCTATTTAACAAAAACTATGGTTTATTTATGCAAAATATGTTTATTTATTTTATCTTTTCTTCAGAAATTAACAATATTTTTGAATTTGAAAAAGAAAAATTAATTTTAAATAAAAAGATTTTATTTCATTATTTAAATAAAAATTTGTCTGAGTAATTTTAAATATGATATAATTTTTCTATAGGTGTAAAAAATGAAAATAGAAATGTCTTTTACTAATCAAGTTGATGAAAAATATTCTTTTTATGAAGAATATTATTTATCTTTAGCTAATGTAATTTTTAAGCATTTAAACTTGGATGCATATTTTATCTTTGAAGTTGATTTAGTTGATGAAAAAACAATTCATCAAATCAATAAAGAATATCGTAATATTGATCGTGTTACTGATGTAATTTCTTTTGCTTTTGAAGATCATTTAGAAAATTTAAAAGGTGATGATTTACCTCGTGATTTAGGTGAAATATTTATTTGTGTTGATAAAGCAAAATCACAAGCTGAAGAATATCATCATTCTTTTGAAAGAGAAATGGCATTTTTATTTACACATGGATTACTTCATTTACTTGGTTATGACCATATGAAAGTTGAAGATGAAAAAGTGATGTTTGCTCTTCAAGATGAAATAATTGACATAATGAAATTATAGGAGGAGAAATGCTAAGTTTCTTAGAATTGTTATCGGAAGCTAAAAAAGCTCGTGAAAAAGCCTATGCTAAATATTCATCATTTAAAGTAGGCGCCGTGATTGAATGTAAAGATGGAAAACTTATTTACGGGGCTAATATTGAAAATGCTAGCTATGGATTAAGTATGTGTGCAGAAAGAAATGCTATTTTCCAAGGATATTTATTAGGCTATAAAAAAGAAGATTATTTACAACTTTGTATTGTTAGTGATTCAAATGATATTACTTCTCCATGTGGAGCGTGTAGACAAGTTTTAAGTGAATTATTTAATGAAGAAGCACCAATTTATTGTGCAAATATACAAGGAAAATATTTAAAAACAAATATTAAAGAATTATTACCATATTCTTTTAGTGGAGAAAATTTAAAAAAGTGAAAAAAGTAGGATTTGTTTCGATTGTCGGTAAAACTAATGCTGGCAAATCGACATTATTAAATTTAATTTTAAAACAAAAAGTTTCTATTGCGACAAGTAAACCTCAAACAACTAGAAATTCAATTCAAGGAATTTATTCTGATGAAGATAGTCAAATTATATTTATTGATACGCCAGGGATTGTTAAATCACATCAAAAACTTGATTCATTTATGAATAAACAAATTAATTATTCGTTAATCGATGCTGATGCTTTAATTATACTTGTTGATGCAGGAGTTCCCTTTGACAAAGAAAAAGATGAAATATTAAAAGATCGTTTTTCTAAAGATATTCCTACTTTTATTGTTTTTAATAAAATTGATTTAACAAATATTTATTTAATT
>FR889374.1:2048-3830 GCA_000432895.1 Firmicutes bacterium CAG:449
GAATATCGTAAATTATTCAAAGATGCCAAAATGATTGAAATATCATGTAAAGATAAATTTAATATTGATGGATTAATTCAAGAAATTAAAAATGTTTTACCAAATGGAGAAAACTTTTATCCAGAAAATATGAAATCAAATCAACCACTTTCTTTTTTAGTTAGTGAAATTATAAGAGAAAAAATTCTTTTATTTACAAATCAAGAAGTTCCTCATTGTGCCGCGGTTAAAGTCGATTCAATGAAGAAAATAAATGATACATTACATATTAATGCGACAATTCTTGTTGAAAAAGATTCTCAAAAGAAGATTATTGTCGGTAAAAATGGATCCATGATTAAAAAAATTGGAATGGCTAGTAGAAAAGATATTGAAAAAATTCTTGATCGTAAAATTAATTTATTAACTTTTGTAAGAGTAGAAGAACGTTGGAGAAATTCAGAATTATATTTAAAAGAATTTGGCTATGGAAGAAATGACGAATAATGAATTAGTTATTCATGGTTATGTTTTAAGAAGTGTTGATTATCAAGAAAATGATGCCATAGTTACTGTTTTATATAAAAGTGGTATTATATCTTTTAAAGCAAAAGGAATTAAAAAATTAACTTCTAAGAATAGAAGTAGTTGTTTATTATATGCAGAAAGTGAATTTGTTTTAGAAAAAAGTAAAAATAATAATTATATTTTAATTAAAGGAAATTTAATTTCATCAAATTTTAATTTGTATTCTTCTATTGAAAATATGACATGTCTTGGTTTAATTGGTGGAGCCATTTTAACTTTTTTAGATGAAAATTTTTCAAGTGAAATTTATGAAAATTTTTCTTTATTAATTAAAGGAATAAATAATAATTTTGATGTTTTTACTTTAACTTGTATTAATTTAACAAAAATTGTTATTGAAACAGGATATGGATTAAATACTTCTTGTTGCATTAGATGTCAAAAAAAAGATAAGATTGTCGCCATAAATTTTTTTGATGGAGGATTTGTTTGTTTAAGATGTCTAAATAAAAATGAAGATGTAGAAGATACGATTTATTTAAAATCTATTAGATATGTTTTTATGGTTACTCAAAAAGATTATTTCCATTATGTTTTAGAAAGAAAAATATGTATTAGAATTATTAAAGAACTAATGAAATATATTCAAACTGAATTTGGTTATAATAAACTTAATTTTTATGATATTTTTTTAACTTTATACTAAAAATACACTTATAATGGGTTGACGAAAATACAATACTACATTAATATAGTTTAATGTATGTTTTTTATGGAGTAAAAAAAATGAAAGAAAAGAAATTTGAAACAATTGTAACGCATTTACAAACATCAGGATATGTTTTCCCAGGTTCACAAATTTATGGAGGACTATCTAATTCTTGGGATTATGGTCCTTTAGGTGTGTTATTTAAAAATAATGTTAAAGCTTGTTGGTGGCAAAAATTTGTTACTGAACAACCAATGAATGTTGGCTTAGATCCAGCAATTATTATGAATTCAAAAGTTTGGGAAGCCACAGGTCATATTGGTAATTTTTCAGATCCTTTAATTGATTGTAAACATTGTAAATCACGTCATAGAGCCGATGATTTAATTGAAAAACAAACTGGCACTAATGTTGATGGTTGGACAAATGATCAATTAAATGAATTTGTAAAAACTCATCAAATTAAATGTCCAGTCTGTGGTGAATCAAATTTTACTGATATTAGACAATTCCAATTAATGTTTAAAACTCATATTGGTGTAACTGAAGATGCTAAAAGTGAAGTT
>FR889375.1 GCA_000432895.1 Firmicutes bacterium CAG:449
GGAAAGATAGTGCTAAGGAGGTGCGTAAGATGCTTTCAAGAAGTGATTTGATTTTAAAGTATATCGTTGAATACTTTGTTAAAACTGCTACTCCTGTTGGAAGTAATACGTTGCTTGAAAATTATGATTTACCTTATTCATCTGCGACAATCAGAAATGAAATGGCACATTTGGAAAGTTTAGGGTATCTAGAAAAAACTCATACCTCTTCTGGTAGAGTTCCATCTAGTGAAGGTTATCGTTATTATGTTAAATATTTAAGAGATAATAATTATCATGATGTCGATGAACAAATCAAAAATCAACTCGCATTAATTCTTGATAAGAGAAGTAAATCAATCGAAGATGTCTTAAAAGAGTCGTGTGAAATTTTATCTCATATGACAAATTTAGCTTCTGTTGTCTTGGGGCCTAACGCTGACGAAGAACACTTAGCTTCCATTCAAGTGGTCCCTTTATCAAAAAATAGTGCAACTTGTTTATTTGTTACTGATAGAGGATATGTCGAAAATAAAACGTTTGTTTTCGATGAAAATGTTTCTTTAAATGATTTAAAAAAATGTATCGATATGATTAATGAAAGAATTAAAGGTACCGCTATATCGATGTTAGTTGATAAGATGAATGCAATTAAACCTTTGATTCAATCAATGATTCATTCTAATGATGCATTATATCGAGTATTTGCAGAAGCTTTAATAAAATTTACAAATGACCGTATGGCTTTATATGGTAAAGAAAATTTATTAGATCAACCTGAATTTAACTCTGATATTCAAAAATTTAAAGAAATGTTACAATTTATTGATTCACCAACTGAAATGAAAAAATTAATTGATGGCGAAGATTCATTGCAATTCCATATTGGTAAAGATGAAGAAGGAAATGGACTCGATGATGTTTCATTTGTAACAAAAAAGATTGATATTGGTGGAGGTAAAGGTGGAACTATTACTTTAGTAGGCCCTACTAGAATGGACTATGATAAAATAAGTAATGCTCTAGAATACCTTGCTGAACAATTGATGGAGTTATATGGTGATGATGATCATAGAAAGGATCCAAGTTAATGAAAGAAAAAAAAGAAAAAAAGGTTACTGAAGAGGTAAAGGAAGAAAAAAATCCGCTAGAAGTTAAAATCGAAGAGCTCACAAAAGAAGTTGCTACTNNCACAAAAGAAGTTGCTACTTGGAAAGATAAAGCATATCGTACAGTAGCAGATTGTGATAATCTAAGAAAATCTTACGAAAAAGATCATCAAACAATGGTTAAGTATCGTGGGCAACCTTTTGTAGAAAAACTTCTACCAACACTTGATTCATTTTATCTCGTATTAAAAGTTGTTCCTGAAGATCAAATGCTTAAAAATTATCTTGCAGGGTTTGACATGATTTATAAATCAATGATTCAAGCTCTTGAAAGTGAAGGTGTAAAGCAACTTATACCTAATAAAGATGTTGAATTTGATCCAACAATAATGCAAGCAATTGATGTTCAAGAAGGCACAAAAGATAATCTTGTTATAGAAGTCTCTAAACCAGGATATATGCTTAGAGATCGCTTAGTTAGACCAGCAATGGTTGTTGTATCCAAAGTAAAAGAAAAATCAAAAGATGATTCAAAATCTAATGAAGAATTAGAAGAAAAAGGAGAATAAAATATTATGGCAAAAGAAATTATTATTGGTATCGATTTAGGTACTACAAACTCAGTTGTATCTTATATGCAACCTGATGGAAAAGTTAAAGTTATTCCAAACCCAGAAGGACCTAACACAACTCCTTCAGTAGTTTCATTTAAACCTGATGGGGAAGAAATTGTTGGTTTTGCTGCAAAAAGAATGCTTTTAACAAACCCTGATACAGTTGCTTCTATTAAAAGAAAAATGGGAACAAATGAAAAAGTTCATATTGCTTGTTTAAATAAAGATTTTACTCCACAAGAAATCTCAGCTAAGATTCTTGCATATATGAAGAAATATGCTGAAGATAATTTAGGTCAAAAGATTTCTAAAGCTGTTATTACTGTCCCTGCATACTTTAATGATGCTCAAAGACAAGCTACTAAAGATGCTGGCCAAATCGCTGGTCTTGATGTCGTAAGAATTATTTCTGAACCTACTGCAGCTGCTCTTGCTTATGGTGAAGATAACAATAAATCACAAAAAATCTTAGTTTATGATTTAGGTGGTGGTACATTTGATGTTTCTATTCTTGATATTGGTGATGGCACATTTGAAGTTATTTCCACAGCTGGTGATTCTCACTTAGGTGGTGATGATTGGGATAATGCTTTAGGTCAATATATTTTAAGCGAAATCAAGCGTCAATATAATCTTGATTTAACTAATGATAAAATGGCTATGCAAAGAATTAAAGATGGCTATGCAAAGAATAAAAGAAGAAGCTGAAAAAGCAAAGATTTCTTTATCAAGCCAATTACAAGTTACAATTTCTCTTCCATTCTTAGCTATGACTTCTACAGGTCCTGTTAACTTTGAAACATCCTTAACAAGAGCTAAATTCCAAGAATTAACTAGAGATTTACTTCGTAGAACTGAAGAACCAGTAAGACGTGCTTTACAAGATGCAAAATTATCAAATTCACAAATTGATGAAGTCTTATTAATTGGTGGTTCAACAAGAATGCCTGCTGTTGTTGATTTAGTTAAACAATTAACAGGTAAACAACCTAATATGTCAATTAACCCTGATGAAGCTGTTTCAATTGGTGCAGCAATTCAAGGTGGTGTCTTATGTGGTGATAAGAAAGATATCTTACTTCTTGATGTTACTCCTTTAACACTTGGTATTGAAACTATGGGTGGAGTTATGACACCTTTAATTGAAAGAAATACTACAATTCCTACAACTAAATCAAATGTCTTCTCTACTGCTGAAGATAATCAACCGGCTGTTGATATTATGGTTTACCAAGGTGAAAGACCAATGGCAAGAGATAATAAATTACTTGGTACATTCAAACTTGATGGAATTCGTCCTGCAAGACGTGGTCAACCAAGAATTGAAGTAACATTTAATATTGATGCTAATGGTATTGTTAATGTTAAAGCTAAAGACTTAGATACTCAAAAAGAACAACAAATTACTATTTCTGGATCTAATGGTCTTTCTAAAGAAGAAATTGATCGTATGGTTAAAGAAGCTGAAGCAAATAAAGAAGCTGATGATAAGAGAAAAGAAGAAGTTGAAGTTAAAAACAAAGCTGAATCTTTAATTTCTCAAATCGATGCATCTTTAGCTGAAGAAGGTTCTAAGATGAGCGAAGATCAAAAGAAACAAACTCAACAAATTCGTGATGAATTAAAGACTGCGTTAGATAATAATGATATTGAAACATTAAAGAATAAAATGAATCAATTAGAGCAAGCAGCAGCAATGGCTCAACAATATCAACAACAAGCTAATGCAAATCCTCAATCAACATCATCTGAAAATAAAGATGATAATGTAGTTGATGCAGATTTCACTGAAAAGAAATAAATTTAAATAAAAATTATGGAGGCCATAAAGTGACCTCCATTTATCAAGAAAGGAGCATTTATGGCAGAAAAAAGAGATCCATATGAAGTGTTAGGTGTAAGTAAATCCGCAAGTGCTGATGAAATTAAATCTGCATATAGAAAACTTGCAAGAAAATATCACCCTGATTTAAATAAAGAACCAGGAGCAGAAGAAAAATTTAAAGAAGTCCAAGAGGCTTATGATATTTTATCTGATGCTGATAAAAAAGCAAAATATGATCAATTTGGTTACGCTGCCTTTGATCCTCAAGCTGGTTTCGGTGGTAATGGTGGATTTGGTGATTTTGGCGATATTGATTTAGGAGATATTTTTGGTTCTTTCTTTGGTGGAGGTTCACGTAGATCACGTCAAAGTAATGGTCCAGTTAGAGGTGCTGATACTTTAAAAAGAGTAAAAATTTCCTTTATGGATGCAATTAATGGTAAAAACATTGATTTAGATTTGAATCTTGATGAAAATTGCCCTCATTGTAATGGTACTGGTGCTGATTCTCCTTCTGATATTGATACATGTCCAGATTGCCGAGGTACAGGTACAGTTAGAAGTGTTCAACAAACTATTTTTGGACAAATGCAGTCACAAAGAACATGTCCTAGATGTAATGGTACTGGTAAGATAATTAAAAATAGATGTCATGTTTGTAATGGACGTGGATACACTACCACTAAAAAGACTATTGAAGTTAAAATACCAGCAGGTATTGCTTCTGGTCAACAAATTTGTGTCCATGGTAAAGGTGAAAGAGGTTCTAATGGAGGACCTAATGGCGATTTATATATTGAAGTAATTGTTGAAGATAGCAAAATCTTTACTCGTGAAGGAAACAATATTCACGTTACAAAGACTATTTCTTATCTTGAAGCTATTTTAGGAGCAACTGTTGATGTAGAAACAGTTTATGGAACAGTTTCAGTAGATATTCCGAGTGGTACTCAACCTGATACAGTTTTAAAATTACGTGGTAAAGGTGTTAAAGATTTAAGATCTTCTGCAATGGGAGATGAATTCTTACATTTAAAGATTGAAATACCTACTTCTATTACAAAAGATGAACGTGCTCACTTAGAAAAACTTGCTGAATTAAGTGATGTTAAAAACGCTAAAAAAGGTAAAGAAACCATTTTTGATAAAATAAAAAGAAGCATTAAATAGATAAAATCATTTAATAACTTAATAAAATCACTAAAAATTAATTTTTTTGGTGATTTTTTTTGTTTTTTAAAGTTTTTTTATTTAATTGAGTGTAAAATACCTTTGAAGAGGAGGAATAATAAAATGGAACAATTTGTTGAAGAAATTTTAGCAATTATTAAGTCAAAAAAGACTTTAAAAGAAAAGCGAAAATTATTACAAAAATATCATGAAAATGATATTGCCGAGGTTATTCCTCATTTGTCTGAAAAAGAAAAAAATGATTTATTTAAAATCTTAAATGATGAAGATTTGTCTGAAGTTATTTCTTATGCTGATGATGCTGATAAAGTTATTGATGGATTAAATAATGATGAAGTTGCTGATATTCTTGAAGATATGGATTCAGATGATGCTGTTGATATTCTTGAAGATATGGATGATAAAGATCGTAATGATGTTTTATCTAAAATGGAAGATGAAGCTCGTGAAGATGCAACAATGATTTTATCTTATCCAGAAGATAGTATCGGTCGTTTAATGACAACTAACTATATAGTTATTAATAAAGATGACACTATTACTTCAGCAATGAAAAAATTAATTAAACAATCTGGTGAGAATGATAATATTACAACAATTTTTGTAGTTGATGATAATGAAAAATATTATGGAGCAGTTGATTTAAAAGATTTAATTAGAGCTAGAAAAGAAACTTCACTTGAAGATATCACTGTTACTAATTATCCTTGTGTTAATGCAAATAGTAAATCTAGTGAAGTATATCAAGATGTAATTGATTATGGTGAAGATATTATTCCAGTTGTTGATGATAATGATATTTTAATTGGAGCATTAACCGCTCATGACTTAGTTGAAGTTATTGATAATGAAAAAAATGAAGATTATCAAAAATTCGCTGCTATTAATGGTAATGTTGATCTTGATTCAAGTGTTTTTACCTCTATTAAAAAAAGAGCACCTTGGCTTATTTTATTATTATTCTTAGGCTTTGTTGTATCTATTTTGTTATCTAGTTTTAGTAATGTTATATCCGCTTTAACAACTATGGTTTTCTTTCAATCAGTTGTTTTAGATATGGCTGGTAATGCTGGAACTCAATCATTGGCGGTTACAATTAGAGTTTTATCTGATGAAGACGTTGATAAAAAATTAATTAGAAGATTATTTTTTAAAGAAATTAAAGTTGGATTTACTAATGGTTTAATTTTAGGATTAATTGCTTTTGTTTCTTCATTTTTATATTTAATTATATTTAAAATGCCACTTTCTAATGGAGGGACTTTTTCTTATCTTAATAGTCTTTATGGAGCGGGTATTATTGGTTTTGCTTTACTTGTTTCTATGACTTTATCTTCTTCGATTGGTACTTTAATTCCAATGTTTTTTCATTCAATTCACGTAGATCCAGCTGTTGCATCTGGACCATTAATTACAACTTTAAATGATCTAGTGGCAGTAACAGTTTATTATGGATTAAGTTATATATTATTAATGCAATTAATATGAAATTTTTATTTTTTGATATTGAATGTTCTAATTGCTTTAATAATATTGGAAAAATGTGTGAATTTGGCTATGTTTTAACTGATGAAAAATTTAATATAATTACTAAAAATTGCTATGTAATGAGTCCAGGTAAAGGACGAGATAATAGATTTAAATTAAGAAATAGAAAAAATCAAATTGATATAGATTTAGCTTACGAAGAAGAATATTATTATCAACAAGATGAATTTGATAAATACTATGATAAAATAAAAAAATTACTTGAAGATAATGATACAATTTGTTTTGCTTGGGCAAGTGAAAATGATATGAAGTATTTATGTGATTCTTGCTTTCGATATCATAAAAATAAATACAAATATACTTGCTATGATGTACAAAAAATTGCTTATAATTATTTAAATAATAATAAAAGTGGTCATTTAAAAGATATATGTAATAAAATTGTTGGTAAAGATTCAACTATTAAATTACAAGAACATTTATCTAGAGATGACGCTATAATGACTTTATTAATATTAAAACAAATTTGCTTTTTAGAGAATATTAGTTCCTTAGAATATTTAAATAAATGTCAATATGCAAAATTACATTCAACTAATTTAGAAATAAAAATTAAGAAAAACAGTTTAAAAAAAGATAATCATAAATTAATTAATGAAACAGTTTTACTTGATAAAGAATTAATCAAATTAA
>FR889376.1 GCA_000432895.1 Firmicutes bacterium CAG:449
TAATTTTTGTTCTGTTTCAGGAAATTTTTTGCAAAAGAAAATTCCTAAAAACGAAAAAAAGAAATAATGAATAACAAGAATACCCATTATTCCAAACAAAATATCAAATATAAGATTAATAATCTGTAAATAATTCATTGTTCAAATTTCCTAAATAGTATTGTAATATAAACAAATTAAAATTCATATCAATTTACTATTTTATTTTAAAATATTGTCAAAATAATTATTAGTAAAACATTTGCACTTAAGAAAATCCATTCCATAAATGGCAAAATAGAAATTCTTTTACGATAGTATTTGACTGTACCATCTTTTTCTTCTTTTTCTAAATACATCCATCTTTTTAGTGGAGTAAATATTAAACTTGCAAGCAAACTAGCGCCTAAAACAAATAAAACATACGCTAAAGCAGTATTATACAATGGTCTAACACCTAATAAAATAAAAAATCCTAAATAAATATAATTAATAACGGTTAATGCAAACAATAAAGAAATATTAAATAAATGTTGACGATAATTTTTTAATGAAATTACAAAATTGCAAAATATACTTATTCCTAAAATAATAAAGATACTTCCTAATATATATTCATGAAAAGATCTATATCCATAAGCATTAGAAAAGAAAAATAAATACATCCCAAATACTGCATAACTAGCGCCAAATAACGCTGTTAACAATTTAAAAGGCAAATTATACTTCATAGTTTCATTATCTTGCATTTCATAAGGAAATTGATTTAAAAATGAAAATGAGTCTTTATTAGGAAGTTCACTATAGCGAGAATTATAATTAACAATTCCAAGAACCACAACTCCTATTGCAAACAATATAATAATTAAAGAAATAATATATTTAATCATTTACTTTCTCCTTTGATTGAACCACAAGTACCCCGCCTTTATAAACATCTATTTCTACAACTCGATCTAAGAGTTCATTTGAAATAGCTTTTGTTTCTGTAAAATCTAATTTTATTTTTTTGTTTTTATATGAAGAATTATCAAATCCAATTACTGCTGTTGGAAAGCCAAAAAAACCAACATAACGATAATCTTGTTTTTGTATAACATGATTACCTTTTCCATAATAAGTAATAAAATTGTTATCATCTTCTAAATAAATTTTACACTTAGGATATTTTTTTGTCAAAAGTAACAAAGCATGTGCTTGATCATATCTTTTTGATAATGAACAAAGAATTATCATTTCATCAAATCCTAATTTTTGCATATAACTTACTGCTGCTTCAGTATCAGTCATATATTTATGTGGATCTAGACGAACAATTTGATTAGGCTTTAAATATTTTAAAGCAGTTTGATAATCAAGTGTATCAAAATCACCTATTCCTAATGCAACTGGCAAATTACATTTTGAAATAAGTTCAATGCCATTTTCAATTCCAATTAAAGGAATTTTAGAATATTTTAAGATACTTGTTTTAGAAGCAAATGGTGTTACAATAATAACTTTTTTCATTTTAAAGACTCGACTTTTTCTTTCATATTACCTTTGAATAAGTAAGAACCAGAAACTAAAATATCTACACCTGCTTCATTACATAATTTACTAGTGATATCATTAATACCCCCATCAACTTCAATAACATAATGATAATCTTTTTGATAAGATTTTAATTCTTTTATTTTTTCTAAAGCACTAGGCATAAATTTTTGTCCACCAAATCCAGGTTCTACTGACATTATTAAAACATAATCTAAATATTTTAAATATTCTTTTATTTTTTCTACTGGTGTATTTGGTTTAATTGATAAACCAACTTTATGATGTAATTTAATATTATTAATACATGCAAGTAAATCTTTTTCTTCAGAAAAACATTCATAATGAATAATAATAATATCTTCTTTATTATTACCATAATCATTAATATAATTATTTGGATTTTCAACCATTAAATGTATTTCAAAAGGAAGAGATGTATATTCTCTTATTCTTTTAAATGTATCATCATTAAAAGAAGTATTAGGAACAAAAACATTGTCCATTACATCAAAATGAACACAATCAACATTATTCTCTTTAAGTTTTTTTACTTCTTCAATAATCTTATTTTTATCACATGCAAGTAGTGAAGCGGAAACTTTTATTTTCATTTAAATCGATCCTTTCTAAAAATTAATTCATTATAAATCTGTCTATAATTATTATAATGCTCTTTTAAAATAATTTTTTCATCAACTAATCTTCTTATTTCACATTTTGGTTCATTAATATGTGTACAATCTAAGAAAAAGCAATCTTTTTCTTTTAAAACAAAAAAAGGAAAAAAATCTTTTAATTCTTCTTTAAAGCAATTTAATTCTAAAGAAGAAAAACCTGGGGTATCAGCAATAAATGAATTCTCAAATGGCATAATTATTACTTCTTTTGTTTGATGTTTTCCACGATTTAAAGATTTTGAATACTCTCCTATCTTTCTAGAAAAATCGTTTGACAAAGCATTAATTAATGATGATTTACCAACACCAGTTTGTCCCATAAATGCAATTGTTTTACCATTAATCATTTTGCGAATTTTTTCAATTCCTAAATTTGTTTTTTTTGAAAAAGGTATCACTTGCACATTTATTTTAGCATAATCTAAAACTATTTCTTCAATTTTATCTTTATTCTCGTATAAATCTTCTTTTGTTAAGATAACCATAGCATCAATATGATTCATTTTTAATAATGTTAAAAATTTATCCAATAAATAAGATGAAAAAATTGGTTCAACTAAAGACACAACTATAATTCCTAAATCAATATTAGATATAGCAGGACGAATTAATTGATTATTTCTTGGAAATATCTCATTAATAACTCCATTTTCTACATTTACAAAATCACCAACTAATGGCTTAATCTTTAAGTGTCTAAATTTTCCTTTTGGAGAAATATTAATATATGTTTTATCTTCTAAATAGACTGTATAGACACCAGCAATGACTGATAATATTTTTCCTTTCATTTTCTAAACAATCTTTCAAAAAATGATTTCTTTTTTATTAAGCTTGGTTCTCTTAAAATTCTATCGATATCTTTTCTCATTTCAAAAACATCTTTATAACGATCACTTGGATTTTTCATACAAGCTTTTTGAATTATTTTATCAATTATTGCTGGAGTTTTTGAATTAAATTTTTTTGCTGAAGGGAATTTTTCATTAATATGTTTTAATGCTACAGCCACAGCAGATTGATCATCATAAGGAACTTTACCTGTGATTAATTCAAAGAAAGTGATTCCTAAAGCATATATATCAGATTGAACAGAAGCTGGAGCACCTTGAGAAAGTTCTGGAGCTAAATAATGTACAGATCCCACAACTACTTCAGATTTAGTTACTCTAACATTATTATCTTGGAATGTAGCAATTCCAAAATCACCTAATTTAACAGTTCCATCTTGAGTCACAAAAACATTTTCAGGTTTTATATCACGATGAATAACGCCATGCTGATGGGCATGTATTATTGCTGAGCATAATTGATACATAATATCGCATGCTTCTAAGAAAGTAAATCTTCCTCTTTCTTTTAGCATGTCTTTTAAAGTTTGACCTTTAATGAGTTCATTAACCATAAATGGTCGTCCTTCATATGTTCCAAGATTAATAACTCTAACTACATTTTGGTGATTTAAAGAAGCCGC
>FR889377.1:0-356 GCA_000432895.1 Firmicutes bacterium CAG:449
CATTCTAGTTTTTATAATCTTTGGTCTAAGTATTAGCGTTACAAGTAGCGTAAATAAGAATACGATAACTGGTACAAGTAGCCACATAAACCAGCTTACGTTTCCAACCGTTCCGAAACCTATCGTTTTAAAAACAAGCGTCGCAAGACCTATTCCTATAGGATACCCGATGATAATTCCTAAAAACACGCTGATATATATTTCTCGATAAATATAGCCACATATTTCTCTATCATGATATCCAAGAACCATAAGAGTCGCTATTTCTCTTTCCCTTTCGCTTATATTTATGGTTGTAAGGGTGTTTATCACTACAGCCGTCAATAGTCCTGCGAAAACAACAACTACCACCGCTA
>FR889377.1:368-609 GCA_000432895.1 Firmicutes bacterium CAG:449
CTACCACCGCTATTCCAATAATTGCTGGTGAACCGAAGTCTCCAAACAGGCACATATCGAGGAGAGCAAGCCCTGCAAATACTAGTCCTGTTGATACACCAACGGATACAAGCATCATAAAAAAACGCGTTTTATACCTGAATACGTTTCTCATTGATGATTTATATTTAAACGAAAGTTGCTTCCAGATAAAAGGGATTTTTTCAAGTAAAATTCGTCCTCCTTTTTTCGGTGGTTTTGG
>FR889378.1:0-2960 GCA_000432895.1 Firmicutes bacterium CAG:449
AAAAAGGAATAAAATCGGCATATTATAATTATTTAGCATAATGAAAGTAGGAGAGTTATCATAAGTATCTGTTTTAGATAATTTGATGAATTAAAAAGTCTTTGAAATTAAAAGTATTGCACAAAAAAACCATAATCGGGAGAGATTATGGTCTTTTATTTTACAAGATAAATTTTAAATTATTTACGTGGGTTCTTAATTGCAGCTTGAGCAGCAGCTAATCTTGCAACTGGAACTCTGAATGGTGAACATGAAACATAATCAAGTCCTGCCTTATGGTAGAATTCAATTGAGTTAGGTTCTCCACCAGTTTCACCACATACACCAATATGTAAGTGTGCATTAGTGCTACGGCCACCTTTAACAGCCATTTGTACTAATTTACCAACACCATGTTGATCAAGTGTTTTGAATGGATCTTCTTCAAAGATCTTGTGTTCGTAATAATCTGGTAAGAATTTAGCAGCATCATCACGAGAGAATCCAAATGTCATTTGAGTTAAATCGTTAGTACCAAATGAGAAGAATTCAGCTTCTTCAGCGATTTCATCAGCTAATAAAGCAGCTCTTGGAATTTCAATCATTGTACCAACGTGGTATGTCATCTTTTGACCAGATTCAGCAATTAATTTATCAGCTGTTTCTGCAATGATTTTCTTAACGAATTTAAGTTCTTTAACTTCTAATACTAATGGTACCATGATTTCTGGTTCAATCTTGACACCAGTTCTCTTTTGAACGTTAAGAGCAGCTTTAATAATTGCGTTTGTTTGCATTTCACAGATTTCTGGATAAGAAACTGCAAGTCTACATCCACGATGACCCATCATTGGGTTAAATTCGTGTAAGTATTCAATTCTTGCTTTAACTTGTTCAACAGTTCTGTTTGTTGCTTTTGCAAGTTCAGCAATCTTATCTTCTTCTGTAGGTAAGAATTCATGTAGAGGTGGATCTAATAATCTAACGTTAACATTCATTTCACCCATTGTTTCATATAATGATTCAAAGTCAGATTGTTGCATTGGTTCGAGTTCAGCTAATGCTGCTCTTCTTTCTTCAACTGTATCTGCTAAAATCATTTTTCTCATTGAGAAAATTCTATCTTTATCAAAGAACATATGTTCTGTACGGCAAAGACCAATACCTTCTGCACCAAATTCTTTAGCTTGTTTTGCATCTCTAGGAGTATCAGCATTTGTTCTAACTTTTAATACACGAGCTTCATCAACCCATTGCATTAATCTTCCGAAATATCCAGCGGATAAATCAGGCATAACTTTCTTAATATCTCCAAGATATACTTTACCAGTAGAACCATCAAGAGAAATAACATCTTGATCAGTATAAACTTTACCATTGATTGTAACTGTTCTTGCTTCTTCATCAATTAAAGCTTCTTTACAGCCACATACACAGCATTTACCCATACCACGAGCAACAACAGCAGCATGTGAAGTCATACCACCTCTCATAGTTAAGATACCTTCTGCAGCAACCATACCAACGATATCTTCAGGTGAAGTTTCAGCACGAGCTAAGATAACTTTTTCACCTTCAGCATGTCTACGTTCAGCTTCTTCAGCAGTGAAAGCAATTTTACCTGTTCCAGCACCTGGACCAGCAGCTAAACCTTCAGCAACAACTGTAGCTTTTGCTAAATCATCTTTATCGAATGCAGGTAATAATAATTTATCGAATGAAACTGGATCAATTCTTAATACAGCTTCTTCTTTAGTAATTAAGCCTTCATCAACTAAATCACAAGCAATCTTTAATGCAGCAGCTGGAGTTCTCTTACCATTACGTGTTTGTAAGAAATATAATTTACCATCTTCAACAGTAAATTCCATATCTTGCATATCTCTATAATGATTTTCCATTAATTTAATTGTTTCAACGAATTGTTTATAAACGTCTGGCATACGAGCATTGAGTTCATCAATGTGTAATGGAGTACGAATACCTGCAACAACGTCTTCACCTTGAGCATTTGGTAAATATTCAGCAGAAATCTTATTTTCACCAGTAGCAGGGTCACGAGAGAAAGCAACACCAGTACCAGAAGTTTCACCTTTGTTACCAAAAGCCATTGATTGAACGTTAACAGCAGTTCCCCATGAATAAGGAATTGAATTCATCATTCTGTAAACATTAGCACGTGGGTTATCCCATGATCTAAAGACAGCTGTAACAGCTTCAATTAATTGAACATATGGATCTGATGGGAAATCTTCACCAAATGTTTGTTTATAATATTCTTTATATTTTCCAACTAAAGTTTTTAATTCTTCAGCAGTAACTTCTGTATCAAGTTTATAACCTCTTGATTCTTTTAAATCTTCTAACATTTTATCCATTGCTGTTCTTGGATGACCTTTAGCAATGTTTGTAAACATTAAAATGAAACGACGATATGAATCATAAGCAAATCTTTCATTGTTTGTTTCTTTAGCTAAAACTTCAACAGTTTTATCATTTAAACCTAAGTTTAAAATTGTATCCATCATACCTGGCATACTAACTCTAGCACCAGAACGGACAGATACTAATAATGGATTATGATCTCCACCAAAAGTTTTTCCTGTAACTTTTTCTACACCTTTTATCGCTTTATCAATTTCTTTAACTAAGAATTCAGGTAATTTCTTTCCTTGTTCATAATAAAGTGTACAAGCTTCGGTTGTAATAGTGAAACCTTGAGGAATAGGTACACCAATGTGAGTCATTTCAGCTAACCCAGCACCTTTTCCACCTAAAAGTTCCTTTCCTAATCCGTAAGCTTCAGTAAAAGGATAAACATACTTTTTATTTGACATTTTTGACCTCCTATGTCTTACGTAAACTATTTTAACAAATCTATTAATAAATTAATAGAAAAATTTAATGTAATATATGAAAATATAATATTTTTAAAACAATGATTCTTGAAATAATCACATTAAAAATTCAAATTTACTTAA
>FR889378.1:2993-3209 GCA_000432895.1 Firmicutes bacterium CAG:449
ATTTTACCTTTCTGCTTTCTAATTTTTCTACAAGATTAACAGAATAAATCATTTAATTTTTACTACTTACTAAAATAAATTATTACCGATAAGATAATAATTATCAATATCACTAAAGTGTTGTAATTTTGATATCTTTATATGTATTGTTGAATCTTGATTTTAGAACCATCCTTTTTTTGAAACCAATAATTAATAATATCATAATTATTAGGC
>FR889379.1 GCA_000432895.1 Firmicutes bacterium CAG:449
ACCACCGTTTTTATTTGCTTCATCAATTAAGCAATCTGTACATTTATTTAAATCATTATTATTAGATATTATTTGACTTATTGTTTGATTATTTACCATATTGTATAAACCATCACTACATAATAATAATCCATCATAATCATTTTTAATAAACTTTAAATTTATAATAACAGTTGGATAGCACCCTAACGCATTTGTAATAATATTTTTTGATGGGTGATGTTCCATTTCTTCATAACTAATGCGTCCTGTTTCATATAAAAAATGAACATATGTTTCATCAACTGATTTTTGCTCAATATTACCATTTTTTATTAGATAGCATCTTGTATCCCCAATATAACACATTAAAGTAATATCTTTATGAATTAAAAAACAAGCAAAAGTTGTTCCCATACCTCTATTAATATCACTCATATTGGCGTATTCATTAAGATACTTATTCATTTTTCTAATAATACCTTTAAGCCATAAATACATATCAATCTTATTAGTAAATTTTGTTTTTTGTTTAAATGCTTTAATCATATATTGTTCTGCTAAAGAAGAAGCCACTTCACCATGTTTATGCCCACCCATTCCATCAAAAACCATCATAAAACAATCATTATGCTCATTTGTCATAACAATTGCCATATCTTCATTTTTTTCTCTTAGTAAGCCAATATCTGATTTATATGAATACATTAGAGTATATTCTCTTTCTTTGCTCTTAATTGTCCACAAGCAGCATCTATATCAGTACCAAATTCTTTTCTTATTGTAGCATTAACACCGTTTTTCATTAAGCGATCCATAAACTTCTTTGCATTATTAGAGCGATGATATCCATTTTCACTTACTTCGTTATATGGAATCAAATTAACATATGCAAAAACAGGCTTAATCAATTTAGCAAGTTCGTCTGCATCATGTAAAGAATCATTAACATCTTTTAAAAGAATATATTCAAAAGTAACTCTTCTATTAGCATTAACATTATATTGTTTAACCGCCTCAATTAATTGATTTAAAGGAAAAGCATTATTAATTTTCATAATCTTATTCCTTATTTCATCATTTGGAGCGTGTAAAGAAATTGCTAAATTAATTTGTAATCCTTCAAGTGAATATTTAATAATTTTATCAGGAATTCCACATGTAGATACTGTTATATGTCTAGCACCAATTGCTAGTGCTTTTTGATTATTAACAATTCTTATAAAATCCATGACATTATCATAGTTATCAAATGGTTCACCAGTTCCCATTACAACAATATGACTAACACGTAACTTTTCTTCTTTTAATAAATCATTTAAGACAAGAATTTCACCTACCATTTCATCAGGTGATAAATTTCTTTGTTTTTTTAATAATCCGGATGCGCAAAAAGAGCAACCCATGTTACATCCTACTTGAGATGAAACACAAGCAACTTGCCCATAATTATATCTCATTAATACAGTTTCAACTTTTGCACCATCTTTCATTTGCAAAAGTAATTTTATAGTTCCGTCTTTTGATACTTGCTTTGTAAAAATTGTTGGTTTTTCCAAGCAATATTCTTGTTTTAAGACTTCAATAAACTTTTTCGAAATATCAGTCATTAAATCAAAATCAACAACTTCTTTTTCATAAATCCAAGAATATAATTGCTTAGCACGATATTTATTTTGTCCTAATTTAATCATTTCTTGTTCAAGTTTTTCTAAAGGTAAGCTATATAAATTTTTCATAAATTAGTTTTTTTTCATTATTGCATAATACGCTCCATCACTTGGAGTTTCATAAGCGAATATTTGTTTTTCCTCCACTAAAGAAAATTCTTTATGATTATTTAAGAATTCTTCAATAATCAAATTTGATTCCTTCTTATTATAAGTATAAACAACATATTCTATAATTCCATCATTTTTTACATATAAACTAGCTTCTTCTAATTGTTTCTTTTGTTCTTCAACAAAACCATCAATTTGTTCTTTCTTTAATGTTAATAAAATATCTGGTTTCTTTCTTATTAAACCTAATGATGAAGAAGGAGCAATTAATAAAACTTTATCACAAGTTTTTCTTTCTACATGAGTAATCAATTGTTCAATTGGTGATTGAAAAACATCAAGTGAATGTATTTTAAATCTTGTTGCAACTTTTGTTATAGAATTATAGTCAAAGATATTAGGTGCCATTACATGAATTTGCCCAATATCTTTCATTTTTATTGCCATATCTAACGCTATTAAGCCTCGATCATCAGCAATTAATAATGCTGTATCATTTAGTTCTAAATTTAATTTTTCAACAATTAATTGATTTGTTTCATCTTCAACAAAGACTAAATTGTTTTTAAATGGAGTTATTTCAATAAGTTTATCTCCACCAATATAATGTAGTGAATTATCTAAAGCACCTTTTTCAAAATAATTAGGATATTCATTAACAATTTTTTCTTGATTAGTTAAAAATAAATTACAATTTAAAGCAATTTTTACACTTCTTCTTGAAGATGCAATTGATTTATAAGTCTTTTTTACACCAAAATGCTTAGTCATCATTTTACAAATCCATTCTGGATATGCATAAAGTAAACTTAATCTTTTATTTAAAATTGCATATTCTCTATCTGGAATAGGTAATGCTTTACCATCCAAATTGACCATTGCTTGATAAAATTCACCGATGGATATTTTTTCTTCAAGTGATGAAGCAATTCCGTTTAATTCATCTAAAATCATTTCATTTGTTATTTCTTTAACATAATGATATTGACCAAGTGCACAAACAAGATAATCTCTTGTTACTTCATTTTCAACAGGAAAGATTTTATTTTGTTCCCATAATAAGAAATAATAGCGATTTATAATTGATTTAACCGAATCTTTAATTAAATATGATTCTTCTTTAGGTAATTTATCAAATCCTCTATTAATTAAAGTTTGAAAGCTAATTTCTCCATTTTTAATTTGCTTTAAACTTTTATAAATTTCTTCTAATATAGCCATATTATCAATAACCCCCTACTATATATAAAAATTATTTTTCATTTTTATTAAAGTCGGCAAATATATCACCAAGATATATATCATCGTCTTCATCAGACTCATTTTCAATATTTACTTGATTACTCTCTGTGACAAATAAAGGGTAATTATTATCAATTCTTGAATAAAATCCTTTAGAAAAATATGTAAAGTTAACATGTGCATGAACAGAAAAATTTTTAGACAACTCTAAAATTAATTTTACTAATTCTAGTTCATATTTTTGATATTCATTTGTCATTTCAAAAGTGACAATCATATGGAAAGAAGTTTGATCAACACCTTGATGATAAATCATCGAATGTAAACATGTTACAAATATTTCATCTTCATTAATTTTGAGTAATTTAGCAACCTTTGGCACAATAGTTTTTTCCACTTCTGAGCCCAAAAACTCATCTACTCCTTTTAGTAAGATATTAATCATATTTTTCCTCCAACAATTTGTATTTATTATAAATATAATAAAATTAAAATAAGATTTTTGTCAATAATCTTCATGTGGATTTACATTAATAATAAGCGATAAATTACGTTTTTTTGCAAAAAATAGCATTAAATCGTTAATTACTGGCTTTACAATATTATAGTCTTTGTATTTTAAAATTATTTTTTTTCTGTATAAATCATTTAATTTCTTGATAAACATTTCACTTGGTCCGACAATAAAGACATTTTCAATTTCATTAAATTTTGTTTGTAAGTATCTTTTAACTTCATCACTAGCATCTTCAACTTCATCATATTTTTTACCACTAATTAATAATAAACACATGAATGTATATGGAGGGTTATTTAACAATTTTCTGAGCTTAATTTCTGTGGCATAAAACGACATGTAATCTTGTCTACAAGCTGTTTTTATAACAAAATTATTTTTATTATATGTTTGAACTATTGCCTCACCTTTTTTAGCTCTTCCTGATCTTCCTATTGCTTGAGTAATTAAATTAAATGTTCTTTCGTTTGCTCTAAAAGAAGGGATAGCTAGACCAATATCGGCAAGAACAATACCAACAAGTGTTACATTTTCAAAATCATGTCCTTTAGCAATAATTTGTGTTCCAATTAAAATATCCGCTTCATTATTTGAAAAATCATTAATAATTTTATTTGTTAAATTAACCTTTCTTGTGATATCTGAATCTAGTCTTAAAACTCTTGCTTCAGGAAATATTTTTTTTATTTCTAATTCTATTTTTTCAGTTCCAAATCCACCTTTAAAGACTTTATTTGAATTACATTTTGGACATTTTGTAATCATGTCAACTTCATAATTACAATGATGACAAATAAGCTTGTTATTCATGTAGTGATAAGTTAATGCGACTTGACAATTTGGGCATTTTATTACATATCCACATTCTCGACAACTAACATAAGGTGAATGTCCTCTTCTATTTACTAATAGAATACTTTGTTGATGATTAGTTAATCTATTTTTTATTGCCTCTATTAAACTATTGGATAATAATGCTGATTCAGAAGAAATATTATTTTTATTAGTCAAATCAACAATATCAACCTTTGGCAAAGGAAGATTATTTATTCTTTTTTTTAAATATAATTGTTCGTATATACCCTTTAATGCTCTAGATTTTGTTTCTAATGAAGGTGTAGCAGAACCTAAAATTATTTTAAAATTATGATATTTTTGTCTCATTTTTATCACATCTAATGCATGATAATAAGGCAATTGATCTTCTTGTTTATAAGTTTCAGAATGCTCTTCATCCAAAATGACTAGACCAATATTTTCTAATGGAGCGAATACAGCACTTCTTGCTCCAATTACAATATCAACTTGACCTTGTTTTATTCTTCTATATTCATCATATCTTTGTGATGGTGTTAGTTTACTATGAAGAATGGCCACTCTTTCAAATCTTTGCATAAATCTCTTTACCATTAAATATGATAATGATATTTCTGGTACAAGCATTAAAACGGTTTTTTGTTTTTTTATAATTTCTTCAGCAACTTGTAGATATACTTCAGTTTTTCCAGAACCAGTAACTCCTTCAAGAAGATATGTGTCTTTTGTTCCATTTAAAATTTTATCAAAGCATTCTTTTTGTTCTTCATTTAAAGTTAATTTTTCTGTTTTCTCTATAGTTTCAAAAAACATCCGATTTTTTTCTTTTTTAAATATTTCAACTTTGTTTTTTTGTATTAAAGAACTCAAAATTGATGTGGGACATTCACTTTTTTTTATTGTTTGTTGAGTTGATATTTTATTTAATAAATCAATTTGTTTTTTTGTTAAATTATCAATATTATTATCAATTACTTTAACGAAACTTTCATAAGCAATTTTTGGTTTATTTTGACTAGACAATTTAGGTTTTAAAGATGGTGGAAGCATACTAAAAAAAACACTTATTCTTGGTGCAAAATAATAATTAGCAATTTCTAAAGATAAATTAGCTAATTCTTCATTTAATAGAGGCTCTTTATCTATAACTGAAGAAATATTTTTTATTTCAAATCCAGTTTTTTTTATATATTCTTCTTTTGTTTCATTAACTTGATTAATGTTAATTACTACACCACAAACTAGTTTATTGTTAAATGGAACAATTACTCTGGATAATAGTTGAATAGGATCATCTTTTTCATAAAAATAAGAAAAAAGGCGGTCTAAATTAGAACTGGTGTACTCAATTAATACTTCGTATACCTTCATTTTGACCTTCCTTTTTATTTATTTTCATTTTTTAATTCTTTTTCTTCTAATTTTGCAATTCTACGTTTAATGATTCTTTTAATGTTATAACTTGCTTTTGAAAGATTATCATTAACAACTGTATATTGATAATGATTTGCATAATCAATTTCTCTTTTGGCTTTTTCAAGTCTTTCTTGGATAACTGAATCTGGCTCAGACTTTCTTCCTCTAATTCTCTTTTCAAGTTCTTCTAATGAAGGTGGAACAAGAAAAAATGATATAACATCATCACCTTGACATTTTTCAAGAACTTTTTTTGCACCTTCAATTTCGATTTCTAAGAAAACATTTTTTCCTTCATTTCTTAATTTTTCAACATATTCAGCAGGTGTTCCATAATAATTACCAACAAAATATGTGTATTCTAAAAATTTATTCTCATCTATCATTTTTTGGAATGTTGGTATATCAACAAAGAAATAATCCACTCCATCTTTTTCTAAATTTCTTGGCTTACGTGTAGTCATAGAAATAGAATATGCTAATGAGAGCGAATCATCTTTAAATACTTTTTTTCTAACAGTACCTTTTCCTACTCCTGAAGGACCAGAAAGAACAATCAACAAACCTTTTTTCATGCAAACATTTCCTCGATAAGTAAAATAATTATATGCATTTATTTTATTTAAATCAATTATTGTTGAATAAAAAAGATTAATTTCTGTTTTATTTGTTATATAATAATGAATATGGGTATTTCAAATTTTACATTAGAAAGATTATTTATTGACATTAAAGATAGTATTATTAATTCGAAAATAGAGCGCATTTTCAATATTTCAGATACATCTTATATATTTAGTTTGTATAAAGAAGGAAAATGTATAGATTTATTATTATCATTAGATCCATCTCTTCCTTTAATGTTAATTAATAATAAATCAGCTGTTTATAGTATTAATCAAAGTAACAATCAAACTAACATCTTAAAAAAATATTTTGATCATGGAACTATTTTAGATTTATATAAAGTACAAAACGATCGAATAGTCATTTTTAAAATAAAAAAATGGACTCAAGATTATCAATTAATTGAAACTCAGCTTATCTTTGAATTATTCCCACTTTCACCTAATATTATCGTTACAAATTTAGATAATGTTATTTTAGATGCTTTAAAAAAATCTATTTCATTAGATTCTAAACATCCTATTATCAAAGGACTTCGCTATACATTTCCTGAATGCAACGATAAGACTATTACTATTAATACAACATTAGATGAAATAAAAAATAAAGTTAATAAAGTTGAATTTAAATATTTATCTTCACTAGATGAGTTATCTTATAAAAATGCTTTAAATCAAATAATTAATTCAAATTATTTTTATTTATATAAAAACAATTTATCTATTTTAAAAATGGATGATCAAGCAAAGTTAATCACTATTAATGAACTTTTCAATTCTATAAAAGATAAAAAATCTTTTGAAAATAAACAAGATAAATTTTCAAATATTTTTAAATTAGTCGAGCAAAAAATTAAATCATTAAATAAAAAACTTATTAATTTAGATAATGATGAAAAATCTTTTTCAAAAAGCACGATTTATTTAAATTATGGTCAATTACTTTATCAAGAAAACGATTTGTATCATAAAGGTGATAAAGAAATTATCATTAATGAGATAAAAATACCATTAGATAGCAAATTAAATCTTCATGAAAACGCTCAGAAATATTTTAAATTATATAAAAAAAGTAAAACTGGTAT
>FR889380.1 GCA_000432895.1 Firmicutes bacterium CAG:449
ATATGTGGTTAATTAAAATTTAAAAATTCGACAGTCTTTTTATTATCTTTTATATATTTAAATGTCTTTTTTTCTCCATTTATACTTAAATATTCTAATAAAAATTTTAATTGCTTTTTTGTTGTTTCATGCATTACAACATCTTTATCTTTATTTAGAAAATATTCTAATGGTGAATTATCAGTATATTTATCTTTTAAATAGACTTTTGAAGCTGCAATTCTATCACAAAACATTTCTATTAAATATTGTCTTGGCATTTGTACTGGATCATATTGTTTTGTTTTTGAATTAAAATCAAACCAATATTCAAAATGATGTTTATTTCTACCTTTATGATGCATCCAAGCATTTGAATAACCTTCTACTTCTCTTTCTTTAACAGTAGGTGATCTATATCCTTGATAATATTTACATCCTGGAATAAATTCAGTAGGTGAATATTTAGATAAATCATGCGTTAAACCACGCCAATAATATCCACATTTAAAACAATTATATCTAACAAGTCTTCTATGCTTATTAATAGTATGTAAATGTTTAAAAAAGTTTTTCATATAGAATAATATAGCACTAACAGTTATTTTAAAAAAGAATTTATATACATTATTTTATTAATTGTTTAAAATGATATTGAGGTGTTAATGATGAGATACTTAATTATTAGTGATATACATGGAAGTTTTGATGCAATCAAAAAAATTGAAAATATAATTAATGAAAATGAAATTGATAAAATAATTTGTTTAGGTGATGTCCTTTATCATGGACCAAGAAATGATTTACCTAAAGATTATTCTCCCAAAAAAGTGGTTGTTGCATTAAAAAAATATTTAGAAAAGATAATTTTTATAAAAGGAAATTGTGATGCAGAAGTTGATGAAATGGTTTTAGAAAGAAAATTTTCTAAAAGAAAAAAAATTCATCTTTTCAAAAAAGATTTTATTTTAACTCATGGTCATCATTTATCTAGATTTGATATTGATGAAACTATAAAAAAAGGCACTATTGTTTTATATGGGCATTATCATGTTTTTGATATAAGTATAATAGATGGTGTTACATATGTAAATATAGGTTCTACATCAATACCAAAAGACGGAATACCACAATACGCAATAATGGATGAAAAAAGAATTATAGTTTATAATTTAGATAATGGTGAGATTATAGGAAAGCTAGATTTTTAGGAGAAGAAATATGTGGAAACAAATTGAAACTAATAAAACAGGTATTATTATATCATTAAACTATAATGATTTTGCTTATATTGAAGTTGAAAAAAGAACAAATAACAAAGGTGTGTTGTTATATGAAGTAAATTTTCAAATTAACGATGTAACTAATCAAAGTGTTGTATGTTATAATATAAATGATGTGAAGACAATCTTGGAAAATTGTAAAGAAAATATTGAAGACTTATATGAAAATGTTGAGAATATGTCTGATAGTGATATTTATGATTGGTTAGATGAGTTTGTCGAAGTAATCAATAATTTTTAGTCGGAGGATTTTATGGAAATATTTATTGATACAGCAATTACTGAAGAAATTGAAAAAGCAAGTAAATTAGGAGTAATCAAAGGCGTAACAACTAACCCAAGTTTACTAAAAAAAAGTGGTAAATCATTAAAAGAAGTAATTTTAGAAATATTAAAATTAGTAAAAGGACCTGTTTCTGCAGAAGTAAAAGAATCAACTGCAGAAAATATGTATTACGAAGCAAAAGAAATAGTGGAAATGGTAGGAAATAATGAGTATATCACAATTAAACTTCCTATGACTGAAGAAGGTATTAAAGTTTGTAAAAAACTATCAAAAGAAGGAATTAAAACTAATGTCACTTTAATTTTCTCATTATCACAAGCTATTTTGGCAATGGAAGCAGGTGCTACATTCATTTCACCATTTATGGGAAGAATGGATGATTATTATAACAATCCAGAAGCTGGTTACAATTTAATAAAAAAGATTTCACAAGCAAAAAAAGAATTCAATTATCATTCAAAAATTATTGCAGCATCTATTAGAAATGTTAATCATGTAGAACAAGCAATATTAGCTGGTGCAGATATTGCAACGATTCCATATAAAATAATTAATGAAATGTATGAACACGAATTAACTACTAGAGGACTAGAAATATTTAAAAAAGCAGAAGAATAAAATTTAAATAAAATAAAAATTTTTAGGGTTTTGTAGGGTCGACACAAAATAAAATAGTGTGGCACACTTAGGGTCGGTGATGGAAATCATCGACCTTTTTCTATGTTTTGAACAAGTATAATTCTTTTATAAAATCTCTTAGTATTTCTATAACCTGACATAACAGTTTTTAGTTCTTTGACACGTTTGTTAACACCTTCAATTGGACCATTTGATAATCGTCAATCTTTATATTTTATAAAAGAATTAACTATATATTCTTTATAGTGATTCTAGGTTTTAGAACATTCAACAAATTCTTTAGAAGAAGAACTTTCTAGATATTCTATAATAAAATTAAAATAGTTACTTGCTTCAACTTGTTTAAGTTTATTTAATTCATAGAATATATCTTGAACTTTCAAAAAAGCATATTGAAGTTCATTATCTTGTTGTACAAATTTGTAGACACGATCATAATAAGATATTGTCATTCCACTTTTTAGTGTCATCATTTTGCTTGGATAATTTTTTGGATTAGTAGTTAACAATCTCCAATGGGTGTTCATCCAAGGTTTATCTTGAAAATACAATGATGTATCTAATAAAACTCTTCTTCCAATAGATTGAACAGCATCAGTTAAGTATTACATATAATGAAAAGGATCATTACAGCTTGGGCAATGATCTCTTGGTAAATCTAAAGTAATAATAGTAGAATTAACACCAGTCCGTAATGATTTGATAGCCTTTTGCTTATACTCTTTAATTTTAGTATCTTTAAAATGGCAATAGATGCATTCTCTTTGAGATGGTTTAATTTTTGCAAAAATTAATATCTCTTTATCGTTATCAATATAATCTAAATGTGAGCATTCTTGTGGGTCTATACCATGAGACAAAAGTATGTTATAATCCATATGAAAATCCTCCTTATATTAGATCCTAACAACCTAATTATAAAGAGGTTTTTCTTGATTTCAAAATTACTGTGGCAGTGTAGGGTTTAGACCATAAAAATTTTTATAGAGCCCTATTTTTTATAAAGCATTTTAGTCTTGATTATTTAAATAAGGATAATTACCATTTTCATCTGGTATTTCACCTGCATTAGATAAAGACCATTTAGTTAGTAAAGGACCTACCAACTCATAAATTAAAGTAGCACATAAAACAACTGTGACAATTGCATTTCCAATTCCAGCAACTTTAAATGCATCCATATTAGAAATTTGATTAGCCATTCCGATAGCAACACCTGCTTGTGGAAGCAAAGTAATACCTAAATGTGTAGTAATTGTTTTGCGTTGATGAGTTAATTTACAACCGACAAAACTACCAACATATTTTCCTAAAGACCTCATTATTAAATAACAAATAAACATAACCGTAACGATTATAAATGATATGTTATTCTCACTTCCATTTTGAAATAATTCTTTAACAGAAGTCGCAAGATGAGTTCCAGATAGAACAAAGAAGAGCATAAATAAAAATGGAGTCCAGTGATTAATTAAAGTAAAATCTCTTTCTGCAATATCTCTTTTTTCACCTTTTGGAAGATTAATATAAACCGCACCTATCATCATACAACATAAAAGGTTAGAAAATTCTAGTGCTTCACCATTAATAACAATTTGATTTAAAGCATCACATGCACCAACACCTAATAATGTAAAAGCAATTAAAATAATTGCATGATTATCACGTGATTTAAAAAATCTAACAACTAAATACATTAATAAACCTAAAACAATACCAATAACAAGAGAACCGAATACTTCAATTAATGGTAATGCACAAATTGAAAAGAATGTTATTTCTCCTCCTGTAACAATTACTTTTGAAATTGCAATAGATATTGCAAAAACAATTAATCCAACTGCATCATCAAAAGCAACAACAGGTAATAAAATATCAACAAGTGGTCCTTTTGCTTTATATTGATTAATAACCATAATTGTAGCAGCAGGAGCAGTAGCAGTAGCGATAGCACCTAAACATAAAGCAATAGCAAGTGATTGGTTGGTTAATATACAAACAATAATTAATGTAACATCCACAAATAAAACAGCAGTAAGAGCTTGAAGCAAAGTAATTGAAATTATTTTAGAACCATATTCTTTAACTTTTGATAGTTTAAATTCTTGACCAATTGATAAAGCGATAAATCCTAATGCGATACTTGATGTAAAATTATTAAGTAAAGATAAATCATTTTCAAGATTTAAAGATGAATAATTATCAATTAAAATACAAATAACTGCAGCTAATAATCCAACAATTAAATAACCAGTAACATTTGGTAATTTTAATATTTTCATAAGTCTAGTAGATGCTAAACCTAGAACTAATAATATACCAAGGAATAAAATTAAATTCATAAATAAAAACCTCTTAGATAATATTATTACCATAATAATTTTTTTTCAATTAAATTTTATATTACTAATCTTTTTAATGAAACAAATAATAATATTTTCATAGTATATTTCAGGTGATTATATGCGAGTTAGACATAGAAGTACAGAAATAGATCTATTAGGAAGATTAATACGAGCAGAAGCCGTTGGCGAAGGTATTATGGGAATGAAATTAGTTGGAAACGTTGTTGTAAATCGAGTTTGTTATACCTGCAAACCATTTAAACACATAAAAACAATTTATGATGCAGTGAATCAAAAAAATCAATTTGAAGGAATAACAATACCTTTATTCAATGCTCAAGCAACTTCTAAAGAAAAGAAAATAGCAATTGATTGCATAAAATTTTGGCGTGCTCATCCAGCATATTCTGCATTATATTTTCAAAATCCAGGTAAAGGAAAATCATGCAAAAAGAATTGGTATGGTGTTCTAGTGGGAAGATATAAAAATCATTGCTTTTATAATCCAGAAAAAATATGTAATTTATAAAATATTATAGATATTATAAAATAACTAATTTATCATAATAAAAAACGGAGGAAATATGATAAATATCGTTTTATATCAACCAGAAATCGCAGGCAATTGTGGTAATATTGTTAGAACATGTGCAGCAATAGGCGCTAAATTACATTTAATTCATCCATTAGGTTTTTCTTTAGATGAAAAAAGTTTTTTAAGAGCAGGAATGGATTACATTATTGATTGTGAAATTGAAGAATATAGTTCTATTGATGAATTTTATAAGAAAAATAAAAATAAAATAATTTTCTATATCACAAGATATGCAAAAAAAGTATATAGTGATGAAGATTTCTCTTCCCCAGTAGAAGACTATTATTTTATGTTTGGTAGAGAATCAACTGGTATACCTTATGAAATATTAAAAGACAACATTGAAAACTGCTTAAGAATTCCAATGCAAGCTAATTCAAGAAGCTTAAATTTATCAAATTGTGTGGCAATTGTTAGTTATGAAGCTTGCAGACAACAAGAATTTTACGAATTATCAACAGAAGAAACATTTAAAGGAAAAGATTTTATTTATTAGTTAAAAGTTTAATTGTTGACTCACGAATTCCATTTATTACAATAAGTTTTTGATTTTTTAATGTGACAAGTCCTCTTTTTCCAGGGACTTTTTTTACATCTTTTCTTTGAGTATAATAAACTTCTCCAGCACCTAAAGAAGCAAAATAAAGAGCAATTTCGCCTGCTATTAATATTTCTTCATCGTTAGGATTGTTATTAAATAAAATAACATGAGGACCATGAAAATCTTTAACATGAAAATAAAAATCGTCTTTTTTTGCAAGTGAAAAAGTTAATTCTTCATTTTGATAAGAAGAAAGACCATATCCAATTTTAATTCCATTATTTAATTTGATAAAATGAGGTTGATATTTTTTATTTGCTGGTCTTAATTTTTCTTTCTTTTGAATTTTTGAATTTTTTAAATAATTATTTTGATACAAATCAAGCATTATTTCTTGCATATCTTCATTAGAAGCAAACTTGATTTGCTTT
>FR889381.1 GCA_000432895.1 Firmicutes bacterium CAG:449
TGATAAAACTATATACGATCAAATAATTACTAGTTATTATTCTTCTGATAATTACGCGAAAGAAAACAATAAATTAGATGAGTATAATAAGGCTAAAAATGAATCAACATTTTATACTAAAGTTGATGATAATCTTGTTTTAAAAAATGATGTTGATGAAGAAAAATTAAAAAATTTTTTAACTGATCAATATCAAAAAGCTCTTGCATTTGTAAAAACAAATCCAATCTATATTCAAAACATTAATAAGTCATTTACAATTTTCTTTTTAGTCATTGTTTTATTTATTGCAATTGATGTAACAATTTTTTATTTAATTGTTCCTTTATGTAGAAAAAATGGAGAAACTATTGGTCAAATAATTTTCAAGATGAAATTAATTGATACTAGAACTATTTCACAAGTAAAAAAATGGCAAATATTAGTAAGATATATAATAATACTTGCCTTTGATTATTTATTAGGGGCAACTCTATATTTAAAATTTAGTTCTGGAATAATGCTTCTACCTATTTTAATTACTTCATTTTGTATTGCTTTAACAAAATTAAATGTTGGTCCTCATGATTTAATTTCTCAAACAATGATAGTTAGTCGTAAAGACATTTAGTGTTTTTCATCAAAAGAAGAATATGTTTCACAGAATCTAGCATGAAAGCTAGGTTCTATTTTTTTATTTTCTAAATGAGTTAAATTACCAAATTGCATACATCTAAATTGAGCAATGCCTTTTTCTCTTTCTTCAGTAACTAAAGTAGTAATACCAGTTGGTAAACATACAAAAGTTTGAGCAAGAACCACATAAGGAATATTTAATAAATGCGACATAATGACACACATTGTTCCAAAATGGCAAAAGAAAACAATATTATCCTTATTTTCATTAGTAACTTCATAATATTTATCTTTTCTATGATAGCCATGTTTTGCTAATATTTCATCAATTCCTTTTGTCACTTCATAGTAATATTTTTTTACATCACCTGTTTTCAAAACATTGTGATCTAAATACTTAGTTTCATCATAAAAATCATCTTGTTCAGTAAAAAATTTTGGTAAAAAATCCCAATTGATGACTTTTTTATCTGTATATGGAACATTTACTCGATGGTCAAATTCTTGTAACCAAGGGATTGTTGTAAATTTTATATTTAAAGGATCTAAAACTCCTTTAGCAGTAAGTTGAGCTCTAGGTAAAGGAGAGACATAAACATCATCAAATTTAAAATCTTTTAAATATTCACTAAGAGCCTCTACTTCTTTAAAGCCATGCTTGGTCAATGTATTATTAGGATTATCTGGTTCACCATGACGAATAATTACTACTTTCATTTTTTTACCTCTTGTATAATTATATTATACAAGAATTCAATATTTTTTTCACAAAATTTTATTTAAATAAGTTTTCTATTTATTTAATTATTTTTTTTATTTAAAATAATTGTATGGAAAATTATTTAAATTTAGGAATTATTATTAAAACAAGAGGTTTAAAAGGAGTTATAAAAGTAAAATCAACGACATATTTTGCCTCAAAAAGATATAAAAAAGGAAATAAACTTTTTTTAGTTAATGAAAAAGAAAATTTAAAAAAAGAAGTAACAGTCAATTCTTTTTCTAATGAAGGTGAATTTGATTATGTTTCATTTAACGAAATTACAACTTTAGAAGAAGCTGAAAAATATAAAGGTTGGTTTATTCAAGTTGATAAGAACGATTTACCACCATTAAAAAAAGGCACTTACTATTTTGATGATTTAGTTGGTCTAGAATGTTTTGATGAAGAAAACAATCAATTTGGAAAAATTATTAAAGTAGAAGACTTTACCTCTCAAATTTCATTTAGAATTCTTTTAAATAACCAAAAAACTATTTTAATACCTTTTGTTGAATTCTATATTAAAAAGATTGATCTTGAGAAGAAACAAGTTATAGTACACATTATTCCAGGTTTATTATGAAAATAACTATTTTGACTCTATTTCCAGAATATTTTTCTTCTTTTTTAAATACATCAATTATTAAAAGAGCGATTGAAAAACATCTAATTGAATTTGAATTAATTAATATAAGAGATTTTACATTAGATAAATATCATCGTGTCGATAATCCTCCTATTGGAGGTGGCGCTGGTTTAATTATGATGTGCCAACCTATTTTAGATGCTTTATCTTCTTGTAAAAAAGATAATAGTTATGTTTTATTAACTTCACCAAAAGGAAAAACATTTAACCAAGAAAAAGCTTTGTCTCTTTCTAAAAATGAACATTTAATTTTTATATGTGGCCATTACGAAGGCGTTGATTATCGCGTAGAAAAATATGTCGATGAACTAATTTCTGTTGGTGATTATATTTTAACTGGTGGTGAAGCTTCTTTGATTCCTATAATTGATTCTATTACTAGACTTATTCCTCAAGTTATTAGTGAAGATTCATTAAGCGAAGAAACTTTTCAAAATAATTTACTAGAATATCCTCAATATACTTATCCTTACAAGTATAATAATGATTGTATTCCTGATATATTATTTTCAGGAAATCACCAAGCTATTGATAAATGGAGAAAAAAACAATCTTTATTACTAACAAAAAAATTGCGTCCAGATTTATTTAATAAATTAGAATTATCGAAACAAGAAATAAAATTGTTAAATGAAGGCGCATTTCCAAAATGGGAAAAAGACGCTATTGAAAAAGGTAAAAAATTCATGAAAAAAGATATTTAAAAACCTCATAATGAGGTTTTTTAATATTACTTTTTATTTGGAAAATTTGGCATTTTACCACTTTTCATCATTGAAGGCATTTGTTTCATCATTTTTTTCATTTCTTCAAATTGATTTAAAAGTCGGTTAATATCAGCTGAAGTTGTTCCACTTCCACTAGCAATTCTTAATTTACGAGAATTTCTTAATATTTCTGGATGAGCTCTTTCTTCTAAAGTCATTGAATTAATAATGGCTTTAGTTTTTTTCATTTGTTTTTGTGCTTTTTCTTGGTCTTCTTCAGAAATTTTTGGCATACCAGGAATTAATTTAAGAATCTTTGACATTGATAATTTATTGATTTGTTCCATTTGAGCAAGCATATCATTTAAATCAAAAGATCCTGACATCATTTTATTAACTGCTTTTTTTGCTTGTTTTTCATCAATTTCTTCACTAACTGTTTCTACTAAAGAAACAACATCTCCCATTCCTAAAATACGATCAGCCATTCTATCAGGATGGAAGACTTCTAAATCATCAATTTTTTCACCAACACCAATATATTTAATTGGGACACCTGTAAGATGTTTAATTGATAAAGCCGCACCACCACGAGAATCACCATCAAGTTTTGACATTACCATACCAGTTAAATGTAATTTTTCATTAAAGGCTTTAGCAACATTAACTGCTTCTTGTCCAGCCATTGCATCAACTAAAAGAAGAATTTCTTGAGGTGAAACAGCTTTTTCAATATCTACTAATTCGTTCATTAATTTTTCATCAATTTGTAAACGACCTGCAGTATCAATAATTACTACATCATAATGTTCTTCGTAAGCTTTTTTTACTGCCCTTTTAGAAATTTCTACTGGTGAAACTTTATCTCCTAAGGTAAATACTTCAACATCAATTTGCTTTCCTAAAGTACATAATTGATCAATAGCCGCTGGACGATAAACATCTCCTGCTACAAGTAAGACTTTTTTAGCCATCTTACGCTTTAATAAACGAGCAAGTTTTCCTGATGTAGTAGTTTTACCAGAACCTTGTAAACCACACATCATAATTATAGTAGGCTTTCCAGAAGGCGCAAATACTAAATCACATTGATCAGAGCCTAATAATTCTTCTATTTCATCATGGACAATTTTAACAATCATTTGCCCAGGACTAACTTTATTAAATACTTTTTGTCCAATGGCTTTTTCTTTAACTGTATTAATAAATTCTTTAACAACTTTAAAATTAACATCAGCTTCTAATAAAGCAACTCTAATTTCTTTAAGCATATCTTCCATATTAGCTTCAGTTAAATATGCTTGACCACGTACCTTTTTAATAATTCCACTTAAACGATCTGATAAAGATTCAAATGCCATTATTCTTCCTCCATAAATATCTTTTTAAATTTTAGATAATCTTCTTTATTTAAAGAAGATAATTTTTCATCAATTTGTATTTTCTTTTGTAATAAATGTAATTTATCTTCAAAAAACATTAAATTATCAACACCCTTTTTTAAAGCATCATGTACAGCATTACGAGAAATATTTTCTTGCTGTGCTATTTCTGATAAAGACAAATCCATTTCATAATAATATTTTAGCATTTTTTGTTGAGTTAAACTTAATAATTCACCATAAATAGAAAACAATTCTGTAATATATACATTTTTTTCTAGTTCAATCATTGCTTATACACTCCAAAAATAACTGATAATAAAGTTAAAACTAAAAAATATATTGCAAATGTTTTATGAAAAGCAGGATTTTTTAATTTTTCTTTTCCTCTAAAATCAAGTAGAGTAAAAACTAAAGAAAAAACTAAATCACAAATAATGCTAATTAAAATTGATGGAACATTAAAATATATCAAAACAAATTGTAAAACTAATTGTAATGCGATTAAACAAATAAATGAGATAATAAAATTACTTCTCATCATCTTCTCCAAGACATAATCCATATAAATATTGATCTAAATCAAATTCTTCAAGGTCTTCCATTTTTTCACCTAAACCAATAAATCTAACAGGAACTCCTATTTCATCTCTAATAGCTAAAATAATTCCACCTTTAGAAGTACCATCCATTTTAGTAATAATAACACCTGTTAAATCAGTACATTCTTTAAAAGCTTTAGCTTGTATAACTCCATTTTGTCCTGTATTAGCATCAATAATTAAGAACACTTCATGTGGAGCAGAAGGAATTTCTTTAGCAATAACTCTTTTCATTTTAGAAAGTTCATTCATTAAATTTAATTTATTTTGAAGTCTTCCAGCTGTATCACAAATTACTAAATCAATATTTTCTGCTTTAGCTTTTTTTATTCCATCGTAAACTACAGATGATGGATCTTGATTTTCTTTACCTGTAACTATTTGTAAACCTAAACGATTTGCCCAAACAGTTAATTGTTCAGTTGCACCCGCTCTAAAAGTATCACCTGCTACTAATAATACATTTTTATTTTGTTTTGAATAACGATAAGCAAGCTTAGCAATAGTAGTAGTTTTTCCTACACCATTAACACCTACAACTAAAACAACTGTTGGCCCATCTTTTTGGAAGTTAATTTCATTAACAATATCACTGCCTTGTTGAGCATAAGAAACAAACATTTTATCAATTAATAATTCATTAATTTCACTTGGAGAATAAATGCCTTTTTCCATGCTTTCTTTTTTTGTAGCGTCGATAATATCTAAAGTTAAATTAACGCCAACATCAGCTTCAATTAATATTTGTTCTAATTCATCAAAGTATTCTTCATTAACTTTGTTATAACGAGCTTGTAAAGCCTTCAATTTTGATGAAAAGTTTTTTCTTGACTTGTCTAATCCCGTAACATATTTATCTTTTTGAGCAGTTGATTTTCCTGCTATTTTCTCTTTTAAAAACTTAAATAAACCCATTATTCATTACCTGCCTTTTTTGCTAAAGCAGCTTTAGCCGCGGCTTGTTCTGCTTGTTTTTTACTTCTTCCTTCACCAACTCCAAGAATAATTGTATTATTATCCATTAACATTGACACTTCAATTACAAAATGTTTATTTTGTGATGTACCACTTTCTTTTAAAACACGATAATTAATATTACCACGATAATTAGATTGTAAATAAATTTGTAATTTAGATTTATAATCAGTTAAACTATCAATATCAAAATTATCTAAATCTTCTTTAAAAATATCTAATACAATTTTTTTAGCAGTTTCAAAGCCTTGATCAATATAAATCGCACCTATAAAAGATTCAAAAACATCTTCTAATATTTTTTGATTTGCTCCACCTTCTTTTTTTACTCCATGACCTACTCTAATAATATCATCAAAATGATATTCTTTAGCCTTTTCAGCTAGAGTAGCAGAACAAACAAGTTGAGAACGAAGTTTAGACATATCGCCTTGTTTCATTTTAGGATATTCATTATAAATCAAATCAGCAATCACTAAATATAAAACTGCATCACCAATATATTCAACTCTTTCATAATCAGATACATCTTTTGTTTCAAACGCATAAGAAGAATGAGTAAATGCATTTAAATACAATTGAAAGTCTCGTATTTCAAAATTAAAAACTTTACTTAATTCTCTAATGGTCATCATTTTCAAAACCTTCTTTTAATTTTTCAACTATTCCTGTGGAAGCCATTTTATAAGCTAATTCTAAAGCCTTAAAAAATGAGTAATCATCACTATTACCATGTGCTTTAACAACAACTCCATTTACACCTAGTAAAATTGCTCCACCATAATTCTTATAATTCATTTTTTCTTTCATTTTCTTAAATCCACTTTGACTAAATAAATATCCAATCATTGTGAAAACATTTTTCTTAAAAGCTTCTTTAGTCATTTCTGACATCATTTTTGCCATACCTTCAGAACTCTTTAAAAAGACATTACCAGTATAACCTTCACTAACTAAAACATCAGCTTCTCCACTTAATCCTTCTCTTGCTTCCATGTTTCCCATAAAAGAAGGAAAATTACTTTCTTTTAATAATTGATATGCTTCTTTTCCAACTGGTGACCCTTTTTTTTCTTCTGTACCATTACTTAATAAATATACTTTTGGTTCTTTGACATTGAAAATTGTTTGTGAATAAATTCTCCCCATTTTTGCAAATTGGCATAATTGTTTAGCATTATTTTCATTAGAAGCACCTATATCAAGAACAACAACTGGTTTACCAATTTTGGTAGGAAAAGGAGAAGTTAAAGCTGCTCTTTCAATATTTTTAATAAGTTTTAATTTTAAAGTTGCTAAAGATAAAAAGCCTCCTGTTGATCCAGCAGAAACCGCTCCATCAAGTTTTTCTTCATTATATAGAGAAAATACCTTCATCATTGAAGAATCTTTCATTCTCATTACTTGCATTGCTCCACATTCCATTGGTACAACTTCGGAAGTATGAACAATTTTAATTCTATCAATATTTTTTAAAGATTCTAATTCCTTTTCATCTCCACAAGCATATATGAAACTATCTTGATATGTATTTACAAATTTTTTTATTGCCTCACATAATACTTTTGGGCCATTATCGCTTCCCATGCAATCAACAGACAATTTAATCATACTTTTTATCTCCTTTTTTTAATTATAAACAAAATTTATAAATATTAATATAATATTTATTTAATCAAATAAAGTCAGGGTATTATCTAATGCAATTCTTTTTAATGCATAATCATAATACCTTTTATTTTCATTATCTTGAAGATTATTCAAAATATTTTTTGCATCATCTCTTGCACATTCAAACATTTTAAAATCATCAACAATATTTAAACAAGAAAAAGTTGGAAAACCAGATTGAGCAAGACCTGTTGTATCACCTGGACCTCTTAGTTTCATATCCATTTCTGCAATATAAAAACCATCATTAGAATTTTCTAAGACTTTTAATCTTTCATCTTCAGCATTATCATTAACAAGTAAGCAAATGGCTTCTTGACCATCTCTTCCTACTCTTCCTCTTAATTGATGTAATGAAGCTAAACCAAAATTATTAGCAGAATATATAATAATTAATCCTGCACTTAAAACATTAATTCCTAATTCAATTACTGTTGTCGAAACTAAAATTAAAAATTCTTTATTAATAAATCTTTGTAAAATTTTATCTTTTTCTTCACTTTTCATTTTTCCATGCAATAAGCAAACTTGATTTGGAAATAATGTTGAATATATTTCATAAATTTTCTCTACAGAAGTAAAATTCTCCTTTTCATCAGTAATTTTTGGTGCCACAACAAAAACTTGTCGATTTAAATTAAGACAATCTTTAATACTAGAAATTATTTCTGTTGAGTGAGTATTAACTACTTTTGTAACTACTTTTCTTTCTTTATTTGGAAACATATTAAGCGAAGAAATATCTAAGTCTCCATATATAGATAAAGCAAGTGTTCTAGGAATTGGTGTTGCTGACATCAAAAGCAAATCACATGTTTCATCTTTAGATATCAATTCATTCCTTTGATTTACCCCAAAACGATGTTGCTCATCAATAATAGCAAGTCCTAAAGAAGAATATATTACATCACTTGAAAATAAAGCGTGTGTGCCAACAATAACATTAATTTCACCATTTTTTAAATTCTCTTTCACAATATTTTTTTCTTTAGATGATAAAGAACCAATTAATAAACCAACTTTAATATTATAAATAGAAAATAAATTTTTTAAATATTCATATTGTTGACGAGCTAATGAATCAGTAGGAACCATAAACGCTCCAACTTTATTTCTTAAAAAATTTCCATATAAACTAAGAGCAGAAACAATAGTTTTTCCTGTTCCAACATCACCTTGAAGTAATCTATACATTAATTCTTTTTTGTTCATATCAAGAATTATTTCTCTAATTGCAACAATTTGATCTTTTGTTAATTTAAAAGGTAAATTGAGAATAAATTCATTAATTTTTTTAGTATCAATTTTCTCGCTTTTATCAATCGAAGGAATTCTCTTATTTTCACCTCTAATAATTTGATTTTTTAAGCAATATAATAAACACTCATGATATTTTAGAGTTCTTAATCCTTTATCAATTTCAGAATAATCTTTTGGTAAATGCACAAATTTTAAAGCATCATTTTTATTTAACAAATGATATTTAGTTTTTAAATAGAGAGGAATTTCATCAATAATAGCGTCATAATATGTTTCAAACGTTTTATTTACAAGCCTTCTATAAATATTATTTGATACTTCACTAGGAAGATGATAAACACTTCTAAGTTGTTGATTAGAAGGTATTTTTCCCTTAACTATACTTTGAGCGTTAATTTCTTTTCTTTCTAATGAGTATGTTCCTATAATTGTATATTCTTCACCCAATGACAAAATCTTCATTAAATAACTGCGATTAAAAATTTTCACATTAAAAAACTTACCACTTATTGTAACAAAATAAAATGTGATAATTTCTAATTTTGTATTTTTAAAAAGTTTTGGGTTTGAAACAAGTTTGCCTAATAATGTAACTTTTTTACCTGCAGAAATTTCTTCATCTTCTGTATATGAATTATCTTCATAGCGATAAGGTAAATGATTAAAAACATCTTCTGAAGTCATAATATCAATTTTAGCTAAACTATTAAGTAAATTTGTAGAAGTAGTAAGTAATTTCATGTTTCACCTTTTTTTAAAAAACTCCCATTTTTATGGGAGTTTTATCTTATTCAACACCTATGATAAATGAATAAACTGGCTGATTACCAATTTTTACATCGAATTCAATATCAGGATATTTTGATTCTAAAATTTCAATTAGCTTATTTGTTTCTTCTTCACTAACATCTTCACCAACAATAATAGTTACAATAGAAGAATAATCATCAATCATTGACTCAATTGTTTTAATTGTAGTTTCAATTTTATTTGGATTAGAGCAAATAATCGTTTTGTTTGATAGACCAATAAATTCGTCTTTTTTTACTTCCACTCCATCAAATGATGTATCTTTAATAGCAAAAGTAACTTGTCCAGATTTAACACCATCGATTGAAGAAGTCATTTCTTCAACATTTGCAGAAAAATCATCTTCAGGATTAAACATCATACAAGCAGTTAATCCTTGTGGAATTGTCTTTGTTGGAATAACTTTAACTTCTACTCCTTCAACAATATCACAAGCTTGTTCAGCCGCCATAATGATATTTGAGTTGTTTGGTAAAATAAATATTTTCTTTGCATTAACTTGTTGAATAGCTTTGACAAAATCGTCTGTTGATGGATTCATTGTTTGACCACCTGTAACAATATAATCTGCTCTATATTCTTTAAATAATTCTTCTAAGCATTTACCACTAGCAACAGCAATAATACCATATTCTTTCTTTTCTTTTTTAGCAGGATCCTTACCATTATTAACTAATTCAGTATGTTGTTCTGACATATTCTCAACTTTAATTTTTACAAATTCACCGAATTGTTGAGCATAATTCAATAAATAACCAGGAATTAAAGTATGAACATGCACTTTTACGATATCTTCATCTCTTACTACAACAATTGAATTACCATGAGCTAATAAAGTTGAAGTGAATCTTTTTTCTAAAAATGGCTTTTTTCCACAATTTGATGGATCTTCAGGTATTCTAAGTAAAAATTCAGTACAATAACCAAATTCATCACTTTCAACATCCGCACCAGCCATACGACTATCATTTTCAGTAACGGTTGCCATATTTTTTTCTACAACATGACCTAATATTGCTTGTTGGAATCCTTCTAGAATTTTAACTAAACCGGTTCCTCCAGAATCAACAACACCAACTTCTTTTAAAACAGGTAATAAATCTGGGGTTCTTTTTAAAGAGGCTTTTGCTTCTTTAATTAATACTTCAAAACATTTTTCAATTGACCAATTTTCTTCAACATTTTCAGCAAGTAAATCACTAGCTTCTCTAATAACAGTTAAGATTGTTCCTTCAACCGGTCTCATAACTGCTTTATATGCAACTTCTTTACCTGAAACAAATGCATCCGCTAAATCAGTAGCAGTCATTACATCTTTACCTTCTAGAGAAATCGAAAACCCTCTAAAAATTTGCGATAAAATAACGCCTGAATTACCTCTTGCTCCCATCAATAAACCTTTTGAGAAAGCTTTTGAGATATCATAAACTGAAACATCATTTCTATTTTGAACTTCTTTTGCACCAGAAGATATTGTTAAATTCATATTAGTTCCTGTATCACCATCAGGTACAGGGAAGACATTTAATGCATCAACTTCAGGATAACAATTAAATAAATTGTTAGCACCTGAAATAATCATTTCTTTTAATGTTAAACCATTAATTATTTTCATAAGAGTAACCTTTCTTTATACTAGATATTTTTAATACCTTGCACATAAACATTGATTGCCTTAAATTTTATGTTAAATTTTTGCTCTAAATCATACTTAACTTTTTTTTGCACTTCAGAAACAACTTCTGTAATTCTTACACCAAAAGCAACTATTATAAACAAATCAATTTCATAAGTATTCGCTTTATTTTTTTTTGCAACAACACCTTGGTAAAAATTATCTTTTTTGAAGAAATTATCAATTTCATTAAATGAATTCTTTTTAGCCATACCAACAACACCATAACATTGAATGGTAGTATTAGCTGCAGCACTTGAAATTGCTTCTAATGATATATCAATATTTCCATATGAATTGGATTTATTAGAGTTCATCAAAAAAACCTCCTTAATGGTTGCATTGCTATTTTACCATAATAAAACAAAAATAAACATAT
>FR889382.1:0-1797 GCA_000432895.1 Firmicutes bacterium CAG:449
TAAGAGGAGAAATCCTCTTTTTTTATAAACTAAGAAGCAAAAAATAAATACTTCTTAGTTTTTTATTTGCAAAAATATTTAATCAAAAACAATAAAGTGCTATATTATAGTTAGTTATATCTAACTAGGAGGCATATTTATGATTATGTTAACCTTAACTATTGATGGCATGCATTGTTCAATGTGTGAAAGCCATGTTAATGATATTATTAGAAGAAGTGAAAAAATAAAGAAAGTTACTTCTTCTCATCTTAAAAATGAAACAAAAATTATTTTAGAAGATGATCTTAATCCTAATAAAATAATTTCTAATCTTGAAAAAGATGGGTATCGTGTTTTAAATACTAAAAAGACAAATGTCAAAAAAACATTATTTGGATATAAGGAAATATAATTATGAAATACGATATAATTTGTAAATTAATGTGGTTAATGTTTAAAAATAGTTTTTCAAGTACTTTAAAAAATGATTTAAAGATTGATAACTATAAAAAAATTATGAAAAAAGGAAAAAAGAAATATAAAGAAATTTTAAAAACTATTCCTGATTTTGATAAAGATGATCGTTTTAAAATAAATATTATTTCTTGTGCGCAAATTTCTTCTGTCTTACTTTCTTGTGATAAAAAACTCTCTTGAGATGAAGCCACACTTCTTTATCATCAAGCCATGAGTAATAAAATTATGAAAAAGTTTTCTAAAAGAAAAACGAATTACACTACTGAAGGTCAAGAAAACTTAGCAAAAAGTGCATTAATTTCACAAACAAGAACTAATCCATACACATGGAAATTCGATTATATTAAAGGAAAAAATAATAATGAATATACGGCTATATTTAAAACATGTGGTATATGCAAATTAATGAACGAATTAAATTTAACTGAATATATCCCTGCCTTATGTTCTTTAGATTACGTTATGGCGGAAATGAATAATACAACATTCACAAGAGAATACACTTTAGCAAGTGGTGGTCCTTATTGTGATTGTCATTATAATCATAGAAATTAAATATTAAAATCAATAAAAAAAAGCATTTTTATTATATGAATTTACTGATAAAAACAATAAATTAAAATGGAGATTTGATTATGGAAGTAACTATTGGTCTACTAATTCCATTTTTAGGAACCTCTTTAGGTTCTTTAATGGTATTTTTAATAAAAGATAAAATGAATCCAAAAGTAGAAAAATTATTACTTGGATTTGCTTCTGGAGTAATGATTGCCGCTTCTATTTTCTCTTTGATTATTCCTTCTATTGAAATGGCTACTAGCCAAAATATTATTGCTTATTTGCCTGCATCTATTGGTTTTTTACTAGGCATGGGATTTCTTTTACTTTTAGATTCTATTATTCCTCATCTACATAATGGAAGTGAAAATCCAGAAGGAATAAAATCAAATTTAAAAAAGAAAACAATGATGGTGTTTGCTATTACATTACACAACATTCCTGAAGGAATGGCAGTTGGTGTTATTTTTGCAGGTGCTTTAGCTAGTAAAAATATCTCATTTGCTGCTGCTTTAGCATTATCTATTGGTATAGCTATCCAAAACTTTCCAGAAGGAGCAATTGTATCTTTACCATTAGCTATAGAAGGTAAATCAAAACCAAAAGCTTTTTTAATGGGTGTTGGTTCTGGTATTGTTGAACCAATTGCCGCTGTAATAACTATTTTATTATCACAAATAATGATTCCAATTTTACCATATTTATTATCATTTGCTGCAGGAGCAATGATTTATGTTGTTGTAGAAGAATTAATACCAGAATCACAAAATGGTAAACACT
>FR889382.1:1821-20493 GCA_000432895.1 Firmicutes bacterium CAG:449
CTAATATTGCTACCATTGGTGTGGCCATTGGTTTTGTTTTAATGATGATTCTTGATGTTGCTTTAAGTTAATTCAAAACATTTTTTAAATCAAACTAAAAAATTATGTTATACTTAAAAAATAGGTGATATTATGACAAAAGATATTTATACCAAAGATGAAATAAGGCAAATGATTTGCACTAAAATTGATAATAAAGAAAAGTTTTTCCATTCAGTAGAATATTATGCTTCTTTAAATGAAAATGAATTTATATATTATTTAGCAATATGCTATTTTCGTGGAATATTTTGTGAAAAAAATGATAAAAAAATTTTTGAATATGCTTTAAAAAGTGCTCAAATGGGAAACACTAAAGCAATGTCATTACTAACTCTTTTATATCGAAGTGGTAGAGGCATAAAAGCAAATTTTTCAGAAGCTTTTAAATGGGGATTAAAAGCCGCTGAAAATGGAAGTGTAACTTGCATGCAATGGACTGGTGATGCTTATAGAAGAGGTCTAGGAACCAATATGGACTTAGAAAAGGCAATATACTGGTATAAAAAAGGATATGAAAATGGTGATAGTTATTGTAAGAAATTACTTTCATACGCTCAAGAAGAATTACTAGAAGAAAGAAAAATGATAAATGAACTATCAGAAATGAATTCTAATTAAAAAGCTATGATTTTTTCATAGCTTTTTATTTTATATTTCAATGTAATTTACTTGGAAAGCAGGATCTCCACAACTTACTCCTTGATATCTCATAAGTTTTGTCCAAGGTTCACTATTATATAAAACTCCTCCAAAACCAAATTCAAATGCATACATTTTAAGTAATGAAGTTTGAGTTAATGAAGAAGAAATTTCACTATTACTTACTTCTAAACTTAAAGTAAAATAACCATCATGTCGAGTGTAATTTACTGTTGCATTACTTTTTGTACCACGAGTAATTCTAGTTCCTACCCAAAAATCAGTAGTGTTAGTTACAAGCTTTGCTTCTTTTTGTGAAACCATTAAAGTAGTATCATCATTTTGAATTTTCCAACTTTCTCCATTATTAGAAGATGAATGGAAAACAAAAGTAAATATTTCTGTTTCTGAAAAATCACCAAATCCTACCATATCTAATAATAAAGAAGAAGTATTTCTAGTAATAGATAAGTAAACATCATCTGCTTTTGAAAATTTTGTATCCTCAGGACTAGCAAAAGATATTTTTTTATCTTTTATTAAATTTTGTTTTTCTTCATTAGTTAAATTGCATGTACGTTTTTTTGGTGCATCAATACAAACATAACTAATCATATCTGCTGGATCACCACGAGTAACATTTTTATAGAAGAAGTTTTCATAATAATTAACTCCATCATATAAAGTTTTGTTATTAAACTCGACTGCCATTAAATAAATATCATCATAACTCGAACGAATATTAGGAATTTTTTCAATTGGAATATCAACTTTTAAAGTAAAGTATGGTCCATAATTAATAAAACTATTTAATGAAATCGTTTCTAACAATTTTCCTTTTCCATTTTGTACAGAGAAAAATTCATCACATTCATTATATATACAAACTTTATCTTTAAAAATTTGTAAAACTACATCATCATTAATTAATTGCCAACTATTTTTATCAATAATGTTATTATGTAAAACTATTTGGAAATATTCACTATCAATAAATTCACCAAATCCAACAAAATCAAATGATAAACTTTCTTTATATTCAATTGAGAAATGAACATCATCACAAATTGATGGATATCTATTATATTTTGGTGAAGCAAACATATAATCTTTTCCTTCAATTAATGAAACATATTGTTTTTTACTAATCCAAAATGGATTATCAACATTTTTAGTATTTTTAAAAGCACGTCCTTTTACATCAATACGAGGATATTTCGTTGGATTATTATAATCAATATCATCTTCATCAAAAATTAAATTTGAAGTAATATCTGCTTCTAAAAGATCATCTACTAAAGTAACACCAACAATATCATGACTATCAATCTTTAAGAATTCATAAGGAACATCTAAATATAAAGTAGTTTTTCCTTCTTCAACATTACTTGTATAATTAAATTGATTTAAATCAATAGAAGGATGATTAAATCCATAATCATAAACAAATAATTTAGAAGAAGTTAATTTAAATTCATAATCATTTTTATCTAAATTAGAAATCGTGGTGCCTGTATTAATAAATAAATGAGCAACACTTTTCGAAGAAATAAAATGATCATAATTAGAAGATAATTCAAAACGAATAGAAGTTAAACTTCTTGTAGAAGATAAAGTCCAATCATTATAAAGATAATTTGAATTGTATCTAGTTTTTCCAATTTCCATAAAAGGATAATCCATACTAAGTGTAGATAATGAATATGAATCAACTTTTATTTTTTTACTTTGATAACGAGGATGATTAATTTCTAAAATAGAGTTTAAAGGAACATTATCTAAATAATATGTATTATCTTGATATCGAGAGGTTATTTCTTGATCATTTACTTTAAATGTTGCATCTTTAACATCACCATCGACAATATTCTTCAAATTTAAACTTACATTTTGATTTGTCGAGGTAGTAGTTTCACTTGTAGATGAATCATTAGATGTATTGATAGAATTAGAAGTTTGATTACCCCCACATGAAGTTAAAAGTAATAAAACAAATAATATTTTTACTTTATTTTTCATATTTACGACCTCTTTTTACTAAGCAAATTGAAATAGGCAAACTTAAAACTACCCCTAAAGCAATAAAAACATAATTATTAACATTATTGATATTAAATGATTTCTTAGCTAAACCAATGGCAGGATTTTTCTCATCAGCAAAAGATACAGTGAATTGATTTTGTCTATTTAAATATTTTCCTTCATATGGTGAATACCAATAAACATATGCCTCTTTTCTTGCTTCATTAATTTTAAACATTGCTAAAACATCACACGCTTGAGAATAAAATGAGCCTTGTGCATCAATTAAAAATGAATGTACAGTATTACCATTAATCCCTTTATCTTGACGATAAATAATATCATCTGAGCTATTATGTCCAGAAAAAACCATAAAAATATTTGGTTGAAGTTTTACTAATTTATCATACATATCTTGACCATCGTTAGAAGAATTACCACTTCCTATACCATATTTACTAGCCGCATATGGTGAATAATGTTGAGCAATTTCACCATTTGGTTCAATATATGAATGAGTAGTAATAATAACTCGATGATTTGGATAAGCTTCACAAACTCGATTAGCCCATTTTAAAACTCCATCACGAGGACCAAATTCAAGATTTAAAAATAAATAATCCACACCATTTATTTTTTTAATATTGTAATAATTAACAATATCACCTTTAAAATACGCTCCACCAAAATAATCTTTATTAGCATATTTTTCATAAGGTAAATATTTATTCATTAATGTCGCTGGTCTACTTCTACCAACTCCATCATCATAATCGTGATTACCTGGAACAAATCCATAAGAAATATTATTTTCATCAAGTTTCTTAAAATTACTAACAACTGTATTCCATTGAGTATGCTCTACGCTATTAACATCACATGTATCAGTTAAATCACCAACAAAAGAAATGTATTGAATATTCTTTTTATTTTGATTATCCACTATCCAATCAAACTCTTTAGCAAGTTTAGATGGATTATATCTAGTGGTAATTTGAATATCAGGAATACACATAATTGTATAATCATATTCTTGAGTTTCTTCTAAATCATAATAATATTCATAATTGCCTAATTTAACATTATTTTTATTTTTTGAATCATCGATAATCTCTTCTTTAGACCAATCATCTAATTTCCAAGAAGCTAATAAATTATCTTCATTTTCACTATAAGAAGAAGTATTTTTATCTTTTTTAATTTCTTCAGCAGTTCTCACATCAGAAAATAAAGAAACTTGTTTTATTTCCCCTTTAAAAGGATAACGAGCATAATCTCCATCAATATTCTTTGTCCAGTTTGACCAATCCGTACCAATTTGATAACGCATCAAATTGAATGCTTCACTACTAGAAGCAGTATATTCTTCTACTAATTCACCATTAACATATAAAGAAAATAAACTATTCTCTTTATCACGAATTAAAGCAATATGCTCTTCTTGACCAGTTCTAAAATCATAGTTTGTAAAAGTATGATCAACTTCACTAGAATATCCACTAATACGATTATAATAAACTCTAAAATGACCATCTTTATCAATTAAATAATCACAAGATCCATCATAGCCATAAGAGTTATTAAAATAATTTCCAAAAATTATCCCTAATGGTTCATTAGAAACAATATCTTGAGGAAGAACAATTTTTGCTTCAAAAGTATTAATTGTTTTATCAAAAGGACGATCAACAATATAAGATACTTTATCATCAATTATATTATGCTGTTTTTCCATTACATTATTATTTGCTTGTAGCATTATTGGTGAAAGTAAAATAAATGAACACAAAGTTAATAATTTCATTTTGTAACCTCACTTGCATCTAAATCATAAATTACAAGATTATCTATAAAAGCTTCACAAGCAGAAGTTAAAAAACCAATTGATCCTTCTTCACTATAAAGAATACTATCTTGTAAAATATTAGAATATATTTCATTATCATCTAAATTAATAATTAAATAATTATCCTTTAAAACCACTTCAACATGATGATTATCTTTTTTAAATCCATTACTTATAGTTTTAATAGAAGTAGCAGTAGACCAATAAGAATAAGCATTTCCTTTTTCTCCATGCTTATATAATTGAATTAAACCTTTTTCGCATCTAAAGAAAAGTGCATTATATTGAGCCTTATTACCTCTAAACATAAAAGCTAAATATTTATCAATATCACTTGTATTACCAAAATTAAAATCAAAAGTTACAGCAAAGTTTTTTAACTTTTTACTTGGAGAATAAATAACTTGGTGTTTTTTGATTGATTGATTTTTAAAATATGAATCAATATGTAATTTTCCATTTTTTATATCAACTTGTCCAACATTTGCACCATTACTATCACTAAGATAACTCCAGCCATCAAAAACATTATTTTGTTTAGAAAAATCAATACTATATAAAGTATCAGTTTCTTCAAAATCTTTTAAAACAACCTCTTTAACATCCGCTTCACATAAATTAGCACATAAACCAATATAATCACCATTAGCTTGATTATTATAGAACCAATTTTTATTTAAAGTTTTTTCTTTAGTTGACCAACACTTTACATCATCAAAATAAACTTCAATATAAGAATTTTTTAATTGTCCAGCTTGATTAGGCGTTTCTCCATTATAAATAACTTTAAGTTTATGATATTCATCTAAAGAAGAAGTTATATTATATGAAAATAATTTATTAACATCAGTACTAGATTTAGCATATGCATTATTAATTCCAGCAATACGAACCATTTTACTAATTGGATCAACTACTGCTTCTACATTAGCGCCAGTTTGGTTATTATATCCAACCATAATTCCAAATCCAGCATCACTAGCTTTAGAATTTTCACTACTTAATCCACTCTGCTTACTAATTTTAAAAGTTGTTTCAATAGAATATTTTTTTAAATTATTGGTAATTGTATAAGGAAGTAAAGCCTTTGCTCCATAACCAACACCATTATAAGTTAATTGATTTAATGTTAAACAATCATTTTTAAAAAATACACCTTGATTAGGAGCCCCTTCACCAATACCTGCTTTAGGAAGAGTTAATTCACCTCTTGACCAAGAATTATTATTATCAATATAACCATAATCTTTATCAAAAGTAGTTTCATAACTTTTTGAATATATTGAATAATCTATTGACCCATATGTAGCATGAAATTCATAATATTCATCTTCTAAAACAAAATCTTCTTCTGCAGGAAGTTCATTTCCTCTTACCCAATTTTTAAAAGAAAAAGAAATACCATTATAATTTTTGTTTTTTACTTTAGTAGGCAATGATGATAAATGAAATGTATCACCAACATTGTAAATTAATGGTTCAAATTCATCTTCATTAAAAGTATCTAAATATACTTTAACTGTCTTAACCACCCATTTAGCGTATAAAGTTGTATCTTTATTTATTTCACTTTTTCCAACATAAAATGGTTGATTAAAAGTATCATTATCAAAATACCAACCTCCAAATACATAACCTAATTTTTTAGGAGTAGGAAGTTTAATTGATTCATCTTCATTAATATAAATAATAGAGGAAAGTGAATTTCCTCCATTACTTTCAAAAGAAATTTTATATTGCTTTTGAACATTATTATTTGTATTTACTGCATAAGCAATAGTTACTAAAGGGGTAAGTATTCCTCCTAGCAGTAAAAATGGAATAATTTTTTTCATTTTAATTACCTTTTATCCTAAATTTTGACCAACTAAATCACTAGAATAAATTGTCCCAGATTTTGCAGTAGCTTCTATAGTTCCATAATTAGTTGAATCTTCAACAGTTGAAATAGATAATGGAATACTTCCAGCTATTCCACCAACTTTGTTATTAGCAGTAATATTACCATAGTTATTAGATGATGTTATTTTAATTATTGCTGTTTTATTTAAAGATCCACCAACTATTCCTCCAGCACCATTTGCTGTTGTATAAACATCTCCATAATTATCACAACTTGTAATAGTAATTGTAGGCTTTCCAGAACTAGAAGCGCCAAATATACCTCCAATATATGCGTTATTACTTAATACACTACCACAATTTTTACTATTAGTTATGCTAGAACCATCAAAGCAAACAGCTGCTATACCGCCAACATATTTACCTTTATCTTTTACTGAACTTTCAGAATATCCAGCTTGAACAACACCATAATTTATTGAATTGTTTATTTTTCCATATAAATTACCAGCTATTCCACCAGTCCTATTATTTCCAAAGACTTCTCCATAGTTTATAGCGCTTTCTATTGTTGTTTTAATATTATATTCACCAACAATTCCTCCTACACCAGAATTAACCACACTAGAGCCTGTTACATTTCCATAATTAATTACATTACTCATATATGTAACAGATGTTGCTTTTGTTGAAGATGTGAATTGACCTACAATACCTCCAACTTTTCCAGTAATTCCTTCAACATATGTATCTAATAAAGAACTTACATTTCCATAATTTTCAGAATTAAATATTCCACATTTACTTTTAGAAGCATATACTTCTCCAGCAATGCCGCCTACAAATGTTGCACCTTTAATTTCACCAAAATTTTTACAATAATTAATAGTATTAACTTTAGTTCCTTCAAGAGCACCAACTATACCAGCAGTTTTATTATTAGAAGCACTTCCTGTTACATTTCCATAATTAACACAATTAGTAATTGTTCCACCATCATTTAATCCACCAGCAATAGCACCAGCCCCATTACCAGTTGAATGAGATAAAGTAGCATAATTAGTTACATTATCAATTGTACCACCCATATTTCTACCAACAAGAACAGAACCATATTGTCCTGCTTCTACACTACCATAAGTTGATAAGTTTTTAATTGTGCCATTAGTTAATTCATAGAATAATGCTGTTCTAGTAGCAGTTGATTTTTTATTAATTCCTCTAATAGAATTATTATTACCATCAAAAATACCTTTAAATGAATTATCTATATCACCGATATTAACAAAATCACTATTAATTTCTAAAGAAGAAGTTAAAGTAATTGTGCATCCTTCATAAGAAACTCCACTATTAACTTGATTAGCAAAATAAGCAAATTGTGCACTTGTTGAAATAGTATAATGATTTTTTTCTAATAAAGTTAATTCTTCACTTGTTCCATCCCATTTTGATAATGGTGAATAATAAATATTTTCTGTAGTATTTTTATTTGCAACAGCTTTAATATAATCTTTATTTGGAACAAGACCATTAACTGTTTCAAAGTTTAAAGTATACATTTCATTTTCATCATAATAATGTTCTTTTTGGGACATTAATTCATTTGTTTGATTATTATATGTATTAACTAAAATCTTTGCCTTAAAAATAGCATTTAGAATAGTATCTTTATTGATTACTGGTAAATTATCTTCTAAATATACTTTTCCATCAATTTCCCATCCATAGAAAGTAAGATTATCATTTACTGGACGAGTAATTGTTTTTAAGTTTGGTTTATTACCTTCTTCAACTTTTTCAACACCTAAAACTTGATCTTTATATTTAAAAGTTACATCAAATGTTTTTGTAGAAACTTCTTTAGTAAAGTTAACTTGTTCATATTTTTTATTATTAATGGTGCCATCAACAATTAAAGAGTTATTATCAAATTTTACTTTTAAAACATTATCATTTTTATGAAAAATAAAATAATCTTCATCTTTATCAATATAAGTTAAAGTTTCTTCATTTAAAGTTAAACTATCTTCATTAAGAACTAATTTTTCATTATCAGTTGTTTGATAATTTCCTAATAAATTACTACTAATTTTATCTATAATTTCATTAGAAAGTAATTCTTGCTTTAAGCAGATATTTTCTTTTGCTTCTGAATTTATTTCTTCTGAAGAAGTTTTTGCTGTTAAATAAGCAGAAATATTAGCAGTATAAAATTTATAAGTAGAAAATTCAATAGTAAAACAAGCCCAATACCAAGAAGAAGTTAGTTCAGTTTTTTCATTTACAATATTTGTTCCATCAAAATAACTAATTGTACCATTTGTATCAATTCCTTTGTAAACAATATTAACTTCCTTATTAACCACTGAATTATAGCCCTCAATAGAAACAAAATAATTTAAACTATTGAAATCACCATATACAGGGGTTGCAAATCTAAGCATTCTTTTTTTATTATAAACACCAGTTTGCATATAAGTTTTACCAACTTTAGTTTCATCATTTGTTTTAGCTTTTTTGGCATCAATTTTATCTAATTCTACATTTTTTTCTTCACAAGAAAAGATTAAATCTTGTTTTGAGTTACTTACTTCATTTTTTAAAGTAAATGATGTTAATAATAATCCACATCCTAAAATTAATAATTTATATTTTTTCATTTTATTTCCTCGTCTTTTAAATAGATAAATCTGGATTTCCACCAAATGAATGATTTTTATCTGATTTACCAACACCTGAAGTTAAAATTACATCTTCATTTTCAAATTTTTCCACCTCATAATTTGGAGTTAAGTATTCTTTTTTCATATTTTTCCTTTCTACTACTACATAATTATAGAGTAGTTTTGCTTATAAAAGCCCTTTCATATTAATAATATCATTATTACACTATTGTAAAAACTACAAAAAAGATTAATTATATGTTTTAAACTACATAATTATGTAGTACTATAATTATATGAGATTATTTGAATTAAACATTGATAAAGAAGAAGATAAAGAAAGCATTTTAAAAATTGGCATTGCATTGTCTTCACCAATTAGAGTTGCTATTTTAAAACAAGTAAATGAAAGAGGAAAAACTCTAAGCGAATTAGCCAAACTTAATTATGTTTCTTTTTCCTCTATTGTTTTCCATACAAAGCTTTTAGAAGAAGCAAATTTAATTAGAATTAAGACTATAAAAGTCAATAATGTATACTCAAAATATGTTATTAAAGGTTGTATAAGTATCAATATTCACTTTAATGATGTATCTTTTAACACTACTGAAACAGAAACAATAGAAGAAAGTATGCCAGTAGGATACTATACAAACGCTAATTTTGGACAAAATAATGGATTTGTTATTAATGGTATATTTCATAGTTTTTATGAAAACACACCATTTTTAAATGATAGATTTAAAGCAGATTTAATATATTCTAGCAATGGATTTGTCGAATATTCTTTCGATAATTCCAAAATAAAAGATAAAAATGTTGAAGAAATAATGTTCTCTTTAGAAATATGTAGTGAAGTTCCTTATTATAACAATAATTTTGAATCTTTAATTGGTTTTTCAATTAATGATATTGAAGTTTTAGATTTTATTTCTCCAGGTGATTTTGGAGGAAGAAGAGGAAAATTTAGTCCATCTAATTCTTCTTTAAATGCCACTCAATATGGACAATTAAAAACCATTATAATTAATAAAAATGGTGTTTATTTAGATGGAATTTTACTTAATGAAAATATTAAAGTAAATGATTTAAAATTAAATGAAAATAATCATATTTTATTTAAAATAACTTCTAAAAAACATAATGATTCTTATGGAGGATTTAATATTTTTGGAAAAAACTATGGTGATTATCAACAAGATATTTTGATGACAATTAGTTACGAAAAATAATTGATTTCACAAAATTATATGATAAAATATCTTTTGTAGAGGGGAGTAGCTACCATGTTAAGTGGTCTAACTAGTCGTCATCTCGAGAATGTTTCTCCGGTTAGTTAATCCCAAAATTAAAAAGTGCAAGACTTCTACTTATTTTTGTAGAAGTCTTTTTATTTTTAGGAGGTAAACAAATGAAATATTATAATGAAGAAATAAAAGATATTTTTAAAGAGTTAAACACATCTAAAGAAGGTTTAACTTCTATAGAAGCTAAAAATAGGCAAGAAAAAAATGGTAAAAACAAATTAGAAGAAAAAAAATCTACTTCATTTTTTCAAAAACTAATTAAAGAAATTATTAATCCAATGAATATTGTTTTAATTGTTACCGCGATAATTAGTAGCATTACCACAATTTATGAAATGTCACAATCTGGAGGAGGCTCCATTTTAGATTTTGTTGATGTTTTTATAATTATTTTTGTCGTTTTAGTTAATGCTATTTTAGGAGTTTTACAAGAATCAAAAGCTGAAAAATCTTTGCAAGCATTAAAATCAATTTCTAAAGCAAGTTGTCGAGTAATTAGAGATAATCAAGTCATAAATATTAATGAAGAAGATTTAGTAGTAGGTGATATTGTTATTTTAGAAGCAGGTAGTGTTGTACCTGCTGATGGAAGAATCATTGAAGCGGCTTCTTTGCAAATTGAAGAAGCCATTTTAACAGGTGAATCAGTAGCAAGTAATAAAGATATTAATGTTATCAATTCTAAAGAAGATATTCCTCTTGGTGATCGCCATAATATGGCTTACATGGGAACATCTGTAACTTATGGAAGAGGCAAATTATTAATTACTAATATTGGTATGGAAACCGAAATGGGTAAAATTGCTAAAGCATTAAATACTGATGACAATGAAAAAACACCTCTTCAAAAGAAATTAAACGAATTATCAAAAATATTAACTTTTGTTGTTATTGGTATCAGTATAATTATTTTAATTATTAGTATTGTTAGAGCTTTATGTATTAATAATTTAACTTTCCATACTTTCTTAAATGCCTTTATGGTTGCTATCTCTCTTGCAGTCGCAGCAATTCCAGAAGGTCTTGTTACTGTAGTAACAATTGTTTTATCTTTAGGCGTTACTATTATGAGTAAAAAGAAAGCAGTTATTAGAAAATTAACTGCAGTAGAAACTTTAGGTTGTACTCAAATAATATGTTCAGATAAAACTGGTACCTTAACTCAAAACAAAATGACAGTTGTAGAAAGTTATTCACATAATAAAGATTTACTTGCTAAAGCAATGAGTTTATGTACAGATGCAGAAGTAAATAGTAATAATTTAGTTAATGGTGAACCAACCGAAGTTGCTCTTGTTGAATTTGCTTTAAAACAAAACATTAATAAAACAATATTAGAAAAAACTTTACCAAGAGTAAACGAATTACCTTTTGATTCTAATCGAAAAATGATGTCTACTTTACATCAAGAGCAAAATGAATTTTATCAATATACAAAAGGTGGATTAGATTGTTTATTACCAAAATGTAACCAAATATTACTCGAAAATGGAATTGAAGATTTAACAGAAGAAAAAGTCCAAGAAATATATAAAATTAATAATGAATATTCTTCAAAAGCCTTAAGAGTTTTAGCGTGTGCTTATAAAAAAACTTCTTCTAAAGATGATATTTCTGAAGATGATTTAATTTTTGTTGGTTTAGTAGGAATGATTGATCCTATTCGTCCAGAAGTAAAAAAAGCAGTTGAAAAATGCAAAGAAGCTGGTATTCAAGTAGTAATGATTACTGGTGACCATAAAGATACTGCAACAGCAATAGGCTTAGAACTTGAAATAATTTCTTCTAAAGAGCAAGCCATGACCGGTTTAGAAATGGAAAAATTATCCGATGAACAATTCGAAAAAGTTATTGAACATGTTTTTGTTTATGCTAGAGTTCAACCAGAACATAAAACAAGAATTGTTAACACTTGGAAGAAAAAAGGTAAAGTAGTGGCCATGACTGGTGATGGAGTCAATGACGCTCCAAGCATAAAAAGTGCGGATATCGGTATAGGTATGGGCATAACTGGTACAGAAGTAACCAAAAATGTTGCCGATATGGTTCTTCAAGATGATAATTTTGCTACTATTACAGTAGCAATCGAAGAAGGAAGAAAAATATATGATAATATTAAAAAAGCTATTCAATTCTTATTAGCTAGTAACTTTGCAGAAGTAATAGCTATCTTTATTGCCACTTTATGTGGATTTACTCTTCTTGAACCAACTCATTTATTATGGATTAACTTAATTACTGATTCACTTCCTGCTCTTGCATTAGGTTTAGAACAAGGTGAAGCAGATATTATGAAAAGAAAACCACGTTCAGAAAAAGAAGGATTATTTGCTAATGGCATGGCTTTAGATATATTTGTTCAAGGCTTATTGATTGGTTTAATTACCCTTACTTCTTATTTAGTTGGTCATTATATGGAAACAGGGCATTTTAATGTTGAAGGAGTTTCTTATGATGGAATGACTATGGCCTTTTTAACTCTTTCTTTATGTGAAATATTCCATAGTTTTAATATGAGAAGCCAAAGAAAATCATTATTCCAAATAAAGACATTTAACTGGTATCTATTGGGTTCTGGTTTAATTAGTTTTGCTTTAATGATTTTAGTTATCTACACTCCAGGATTAAATACTTTATTTAAATTTACTAACATAAGTTTTGTTGAATTTCTAGTAGCGGTTGGATTAGGATTTTCGATTATTATATTAGTAGAAATTTATAAATTAATTTGTAGACTAGTTAGTAAAAATAGATAATAATTAAAGAAGATGAAATTCATCTTCTTTTTTTGGAGAAATAAAAAATGATAACACTAGATATAGACTTATATAAGAAAATTGCTAAAGATATTTTTACTTGTTCATCACCAACAGGTTACACTTTTAATTGCATAAAATTAATTGAAAAATACATTAAAGAATTAGGTTATGATTATAAAATTTTAAATAATGGAGCTTTAGAAGTAACTATTGAAGGTTTAGACCACTTAAAAAAAGTTGCAACTAGTGCTCATGTTGATACTTTAGGCTTAATGGTTAGATCAATTAAAAGTAATGGAACACTTTCATTAACCACTTTAGGTGGACCAATTACTGCTACCTTAGATAGTGAATATTGTAAAATTATCACTCGTGATAATAAAATTTATACAGGAACCATTTTATCTTCTTCACCTTCTTGTCACGTCTATAAAGATTCAAATACTAAGTCAAGAGATATTGATAATTTAGAAGTTCGTCTTGATGAAAAAGTATTTTCAATCGAAGATGTAAAAAAATTAGGCATTAATAATGGTGATATTGTTTGTTATGATGAAAAATTTGAAATAACTGATTCTGGTTTTTTAAAAACAAGATTTATTGATGATAAAGCATCAGTAGTTATTTTACTTTTATTGTTAACATATGTTAAAAAGAATAATTTAAAATTTAAATATGATACAAAAATATATTTTGTGGTTTATGAAGAAGTTGGTCATGGTGCTTCAATGGTAAAAGACATTGATGAATTTGTCACTTTAGATATGGGTTGTGTAGGTTTAGATCTTGCTGGTAATGAATATGCAGTATCAATTTGCGCCAAAGATTCAGGTGGACCTTATGATTACGAATTAACCACAAGACTTATTAACTTAGCAAAAGAAAATAATTTAAATTATACTGTTGATATTTTTCCATTTTATGGAAGTGATATAGGTGCCGCAAGTAGAGCAGGTGTTGACTTTAAAGGTGCACTTATTGGAACTGGTGTTTCTGCTTCGCATGGAGGAGAAAGAACTCACCAAGAAGGGATTGAAAATACTTTAAAACTTATTTATTTATACTTAGTTACACCACAAAAATAATAAAAAGTGTATATTAAGTAAAAAAGATATTGTCAAAAAAAGAAAAAAATGATATGTTTTGCTTGTAAAAATGGAGGTAGGTTACATGAAAAAAAGCAAAATAATAAATTTGACAATAAGCGAAAGATTTTTTATTAAAATCGAAATCGAACAAGGAAAATCAACATTCAAAGGATATTTAAAAGGATATACTGTTTGTGATTATGTTGAACTTTTTTGTGCTTCAAACTCATTACTAGTTAAAGGTGCATATAATGGAAAAATCAATTATAATGATTATCGAAGTTTTGCTCTTGTTGATAATGTTTATGTAGTGAAAACAAATGATCAAGAAGAAGATTATTTTTACTATGAAAAAGAAGATGAAGAAGGAGTTAAATATTATAAATCAAGACAAAGTAAACTTGAATTAAGAAAAGATGTTGATAATAACTTTTTTATTATCGATGAAAAAAATAATATATATTCATATTTAAAAGGTGGATATGTTAAAAAAATTACTACATTTGATAATAATGAATATACTTTTTCCTATTCAAGTGGACATACAAAATCTCTACAAGATAAAAATGGTAGAAAGTTAATTAATAAGACTACTCAATATTATCAAATCTTAGAAAGTTATGTAAAAAGAAATGATGTTTTAATTGAAACAATTACCTATACATATATAAGTAAAGGAATTGAAATAAAATTTACTCCTGAAAAAGGAATAGAAGAAATATATCAAATTATTAGTAATGAAGATAATTGGTCATTTTTAGATAAAAAAACAGGATTTGGATATAAAATTAGTTTTGCTAACAATCAAATAACATCGATAGAAGAATACCAAAATTCATTATTAGTAAAAGATAAAACAAATAAGAAAACTTTTATTTATGAAGATAATGAAGTAATTATTAAAGATGAAAAAAACCATTATGAAGTATATCATTTTAATGATGGTTTAGAATATGAATTTAATAATTATGGTTATTTAAATACTTATAAATATTTTAATTATAAAAAAGATTATTTTTTAAGTGAAGTTTGTAAAATAAATGGAAATTATAAAATCATTTTAGAGGATAACTTAATTAAAGAAGGTAGTTTTAATTCATTTTCTAATTGGGAAAAGGCAGGAACAATCAATATTTTATCAATTCAAGAAGATGATAAATATAAAGTCTTTTTTGATAAATATTGTTCTTTACAAGAAAATGCAGTTATTTATCAACAAATAAAATTAAGGAAAAATGTTAATTATACTTTAATGTTTTTTGCTAAATGTAATAACTCAGCTTCTTTAATAATAACTTCGACATCTACAATATTAAATGAAGAAATTACTAAGCTAGATAAATGGACATTAAAAAAATATAAATTTAAATCTAATAGTGAAGATATCATAATAAAAATAAGTTCACAAATTGATGTAAGTGGATTTATTTTAATAGAAAGTAATGAAACAAATTATTCATATACTGATGGATATTTAACAAAAATAAAAACAAAAGATCAAGAAACTACTATCTCTTTAACAAATACTTTAATTGGAAGTATTGAAGATAAATTAATTGGAAATACGATTATAACTTATGATAATAAATTACCAAAATTAGTTAATTTAGGAAATGGAATAATTAGAGAGTATGAATATAATAACAATAATTTACTAACCAAAATAAAAGATAATTCATTAGATGAATATCTAGAAGAAAACTATCAATATAATACTTTAAATCAAATCATAAAATATACTTCTCAAGATAATATTATTACTAAGTTTAATTATGATAATGATTTTATATATAGAATTATTTATCCAACTTATCAAGTAGATATAGATTTAATAAAATCATTACAAAAAACAACTTTAATAAGTTCAACAAAATCATTTACCTTTGAAGAAAATGTTAATGAGAATAATAACTTATCATATATAAAAAATGCTTATAATCATTTTCAATTTACTTATAATCAAAATCAAGATTTAATTAATGTAAAATTAGATAATGAAATCATTAATGAATATAAATATCAATTTATTGATAAAAGTTTACAAACCTTATTAAGTGAAAAAACATATTTAGATGTCACATATTTATATTCTTATAATGCAGAAAATTTAATTACCAAAATTAGTAAAAAAACAAATCAAGCACAAGAAGAAATATATTCTTTAGAATATGATGAAATTAATCGTTTAACAAAAATAAATGATAAACTTTTAAATGAATCAATTACCTATAGTTATGATAGTAATAACAATATAAAACAAATAAATTATCCTTCTTTAAAAGAAGAAAACTTATATGAAAATAATCAATTAGTTTTTAATAAAATAACATATAATACTAATAAGAAAAAAATATCTTTAAATAATCAACAAACTAATCAAACAATCAATATTTTAGAAGAAGAAAAAGAAGTCTTTGATGAAGAATATCTTGGTTTATTTAATAGTTATAATAAAAATGTTATCTCTGCAGAAAGAATTACTATTTTTGATGTTATAAAGCAAGATATTTATATTGCTGGTAATCTTATCAATTCATCTAGTGCAGGTGAAAACTATTATATAGATGCAAAAAATGAAAATAACTTACCATATTTAGATTTCTTCCCTTTCGATGAAGCATCTACAGAAGTAAAATATAATTTTAGTAATAGTCAAATTAGTCGAAATGGAACAATAGCCTTTTTATTTAATCCAGTGATATCAACTTCACAAAGAATGTTTTTATTTCAATTAAATTTAGGAAAAAGAGGAAGAGTTCTCTGTGAAATAGAATATGTTTCAACAAGTAAAGCAAATTTATATATAAACATAATAGGTGGAATAAGAATAGTCACAACAATTACTATTTTAGAAGAAAGAATAGAAAATATAATCAATTACAATAAATGGAATTATCTATCATTTACTTATTCTTTTTCATCTACAACATCAAAAATATCATTAATAATAAATGATAAAAAAATTACTAAATCAATAAATCATTCTCAAGTCGCGTATGCAGGTGATGATAGTTTTGAATTAGGAAAATATTATTATAATGTAAATGGTAATTCTAGAAGTTATTTTGGAAAGATAAGCAATTTATTATTAAATCCATATAGTAGAATTAAAGAAGAAAAAATAAATAAACATTATTACTATTCAGTTTTATTAACTAATCTTGCAAATAATGAAAATAGAAATATCAATCAATATATTTATGATTATCTAGAAAAGGCAAATGAAACATGGATTCCTTTAAAAGGTAGTTTATTAACAAATAAAAATAATTTACCAATTAAACAAGTAAATCCAAAATTTATTTATGATCAAGAAATTAAACAAAATGTTTTAGCTGAATTTGATAATGAAATAATATATCAAACAAATTGTAAAAATAAAGGTTATTTCTTTTTAAGAGTTAAACCTATTATTTCAAATACTAATCAAATTATTTTTGCTTTACAAGATAATACAAATGAAATCATTATCAAAAAAGATAGTGCAAATAATTTAAAATTAAAAATATCAACTAATGAAATTCTAATAGGAAAACTATTAAATAATAAATTTCAATATCTTGGTTTTACTTATGAAATAACCAATACTTCTTTACATTACTATTTTTATATAAATAACTCTAGAAAAGAAGGAACTGCAACTTTACCTTTTACTATAACTAATGAATTTAAAATCATCCTAGGAAATAGTCTTATTAAAGAAACAAAAGAAAATATCTTCTTAGAAAAATACAATGAATCAATTTCTTTTAAAGGTTATATTACCGATGTAATTTTTTCTAATGAATATAAAACTAATTTTGAAAGTCTTACTTTAGATAATAACATTGTATATATCGATAAATTTGATCGTCTAAATAAAGAAATAACTCTTTTAAACGATAAAACAATTTTAACTAAAACATATACTTATAAAAATATTTTAGGAAAAAGAACAAGTTTAATTTTATCTAAAGAAACAATTAATAATCAAACTTTTCAATACACATTTTCTTCATCTAATTTATTACAAAAATGTGTTGAAGGAAATACTACATATAATTATGAATATGATAATTTTAATCAATTAATAAAAGCTAATAATGAAGAATTTACTTATGATAATAATGGCAATTTAATTAATATTAAACAAAACAATCAAATAAGTAAAACATTTACATATAACTCATTAAATCAACTCATTAAATATAATAATTTAACTTTTGAATACAAAGGATTATATTTAAATAAAATAAAAAATGGTGAAGAAGTAAATAAAGAATTTGTATATGAAGGAAATAATTTAATACAAGTTAATGATTTTATTAATAATACCTTAGTTGAATATACATATGATATTTATGGTATCAGAAAACAAAAGAAAATAAATAATTCTCAAATAATAAAATACACTTATCAAGGTTCATTATTATTAAAGCAAGAGCATTTTGATGAAAATAACCATCTTGCATATTATTTCAT
>FR889383.1 GCA_000432895.1 Firmicutes bacterium CAG:449
AATCTTTATGCTTATTGTGTTAATGATCCAGTGAATTACAAACAAAGACCCGTTTCTTCAGGTGGTTCAATTACTGATTCAACGTTCTCTGGAACGTTAGGTGTAGGGTTCGTACCTATTGTAGGTGTTACAGGTGTTAGTTCTGGAATATTTAACCAAACATTAAAAGGTTCATTTAGAAATGGATTACTATTTGGTAGTGGAAGTATCACTAGTCTTTATGCTGATTGGAATGCTAGAGCCCAAATTAGTTTAAGAAAAGGTACTGTTAAGGTCGGTATTGCAGGTATATTTTCGGTATTAAATGTTAGTGGACAAATTGGATTTGGAACTGAGGATTTGAATTTATCTTTAAAAGCTGTTGGTGATGCATTAACTGTATCAGGAATGGCAGGTATATTTATTGATCCTAAAAAGAACACTTACTTTATTGGTGCAGAAGCAAAAGCTACAGCATTGAGTGGAAGAGTTGGTGGACAACTTGATATATTTGGTCTTCAAATAGAAGCTGGGTTATCTGGAGAACTAGGTTCTATAGGTGGAAGATTAGGTATTGGATTAAGACCTACCAATGATGGAAAAATGGAATTTTATTTTGGCTCTGGATTTGCAATAGGCGTAGGTTGGGATTTCTATATTAGAATTCGATTTGATGAATTATTTTAATAGGGAGGATTGAGTTATGAATAAATATTGGTACAATTATGGCAACACCTTTAAAGTTAAGTTTAGAGACCATTTTTGCTATAAATGTGGCGAAAAATTAATGATTGTTAAACATCGAAAAATTGTAGATCAAAAATCAGAAGAAGCAAAATATTATGATTTTGATGCTGGTGGAGATGGAGCGATAATGGTAGGGCCATGTGAATTTATTCATAAAGTATTTTTCTGTCCTAAGTGTTCTCAAAATATTGAATTCATAACTCAGATTAATCAAGAAGATATTGAAATAATCATCAAGAAAGTTGTAAATTTTTTTAAAAAAAGAAATAGAGAAATATTTATATCAAAGAGTTATGAAACAAAGCTAGGCGAATTTAAAGAAAACAACTTTAGTTTGAATGATGATGTTATTCTATGTTTACATATATCTGAAAAGAACAAAGAGTCTAAAACATATAAAATTCCAATAATCAGAAGAAAGTTTTGGGAACGTCCGTATTATTTTGATATATCTAAAAAGAAATTAATTAATTTTATAAAATAAAACATGCATATATGGTGATTGGAATATTTTGGTGTAATTTCGAACGATAAAAACATTAACAAAATAGTTACTTCTTTTATCATTATCTCATTTTGTGGTTTTATGACTATTGTTTCACTTTTTCTTATTTTTAAATACTGCTTTGAAAAATGGTGGATTGAAGAAGACGCAATATGCTCAAAAAAATTATTACAAAAACCAAAAAAATACTATTTAATGACATTGAATCAATAAGTGAAGGTATTGTATCCGCTTTAATTTTTGAAACATTTAAATCTGATGCAATAATTATTAAAGGCAAAGGAAATTCGAAAATCATAATTTTAAAAACTAAATATGTTCAAAAAAATAAAATATATAAAATAATAAAAAGTAAAATCAAAACTACTTAACACATGGCATAAACTTCTTATCGGAGTTTATGCTTTTTATTAAAAACAAGTATGAAAATTTAATCTCATTTCTTTTTATATAACCTAAAAAAATTTATGCGGTCAATATTATTGGTATTATTAACGAAAATGGTACATTTGTGGTAAAATACTTATGTAATGCATATGGTAAAATGTGCGATATAACCGATCTAGAATCATCTACAATTGGAATAATCAATCCATTTAGATATAAAGGTTATTATTACGATGAAGAAACAAAACTTTATTATCTAACATCTAGATATTATGATCCGGAAGTAGGAAGATTTATTACACCTGATTCTATTAATTGTTTAGATCCTAAAAGTATAACTGGTTTAAATCTTTACGCTTATTGTGGCAATGATCCTATTAATTATTTTGATAGATTTGGACATACGCCAGAATGGGCACAATGGTTAATAGGTGGTGCTTTACTAGGTATTGTTATAGTTGGTGGTGTTGTAATTCTAGGTATTGGATTTGAACACGTAATTAGAACAATTTCAGGTTATTGGGATTAGAATATGAAAGGATAATCTATCAATATGAAAAGAAAAATTGAAAATTATTTAAATTCTAAAGATAAGAATGAATATAGTAATTTAGATAGAATCTTTGAAGCATACATAAGGGAAGATATTAAAAAGTTATTATCTAAATATGATGGAGTGATAATTTCCCCTATTATCAATAAATTAGGTAAAACAATTCAATTGAATTATAATTATCATAACATTTATGTCATTATAGATTTTTTTGAAGACAAATATAATGTTGTAGTATATCACGCTGGAATAAATGCAGAGGATTTAGAAAAACTTTTTATTGACTATGAATATCCAAATGATTTTAACTTAGAAAAATTAATTAAAGAAATTGATGAAAAAATCAGAAATCATCCAAAATTAAAGGATACAACTTTAATAGAAAAAAAGAAAAAAATCTATATTTTAATTGCGTGGATAAATTGGTGTTTTCCTATTCTTGTTTGTGGAGGTATCGCCATATATGGATTTACCAATGATAAAACAATTAAAGTTGATCCAATATGGGCAATTCTATTTATAGCTTTGCCATTAATAATTGGATGTATCTTTGACGTAAAATCAAAAAGATTAAAATAAAACATGCACAAGGGAAGATGCTGAAAACAGCATTTTCTAAATGCTTTAATTAAAAATAAATTATCTAAATAAGCTCGCTATTAAACTTTTTATAAGTCAATTAAAATAATTATCAATATGTTTCAAAGTATAAAAAGAAGTGGCTGTAAAGATGATGAGTACCCCTAAAGTTGGACTAGAGAAATCTAGAAAGGCTAATGGGTACTTTTATTATGAGATTAAAAGATGAAGATTTAAAAAAAAATAGCAAAACTTATTGATGAAGATTGGAGTCATTATCAACTAGCAAATAAATATAATTATCCAAATGGAGCAATGTATAAACAACTTGGATTTAAAACATTAGAAAAAGGCTTATCATATAGTTATGATATAATAGTAGGATTTATATTTTAGGAGGAAAAACTTATAAAAATTTTATTAATAACTTTGTCAATAATTGATGTTTTATCATTTATTTTAACTATTATATTATTGTTTACACCTATATTTTTTTATTCAATTATTTCTTTTTTTGTAATGTTAATATTATATTTATTAATTTCAATAATTTTCTTTAAATATACTAATAAACAATTTCAAAAAGAAAAAGAAAATTTAATATCTTTTAAATTATCAAAGTGTTTACAAAAAGAAAATAATAATTTTATTATTGAATTTCATTATAAAAATAACAAATGGATTAATAAGAAAAACGAAAGCATAAAATTTTTATTAGATAATTATTTATTTAAAAAATCATTTATTATAGCTAGAATTATAAGAGAACTTAGATACCCAATAGTTAGTAATCAAATTTATTTATCAAAACTATTTAATTTCAATCTTAAAATAAATAATATCAATAATCTTACTATAAGATTTATAAAAGAAAACAAAATAAAAGAATTTAATATTGTGGAAAATAATATTTCTAAAAACACAATTTTATCAAGAGAAATTAGTAAATCAAAATATTTTCATCTTTTTATGGATAATAGATCTTATTATGAATACTTAAAAAAAATAACTAAAATAAATGAAAATATATATTTAAACTAATATTCGTATAAGTAACCCCCACAAAATGATTTACTTTTTTACTTATGCAAAACAATACTGATTATCGTTTGAAGTTATATAAATTATATGGTTTTATTAAAGACAGTATAGATAAATTTTTCTATGTAAGAGATATTCTACAAAATATTTAACGAAAATGGCTTATTTATGATAAAATACTTTTGTAGAACATATTAAAAAATCGATTAAGAAAAATTCGCAATTAGAATAATAAAGGCATTTAAAAAAATGATTAGGAATATATTTTTAAAATCAATAAATTATCCAATTAATTATTATAATGGTTTAACATTATTAAGTTTTATTGATAATCGGAGGTGAATTATAAGTGAATTCAGAAGAATTCTTATGGCATGCAAAAAGAGGTCATGGCGAATGTTTAATAGAAATGAAACAAGGAAATATTTTAAATTATAAAGATATTGTGAAAAAAGTTTTTTTAAACAATTATGCTTTTCTTGCTGAAGATGAATATCGTTCTAGTTATGCTTATGAATTAGTTAGATTTTATAATGATGATAAATATTTTTTAAATTCATTATGGAGCAAAATAAAAAGAACAAAATTAGAAAATTATTATACTTTTAATTATTTAATTAATAATTTATATTTTTTATTGAAAAAAAATAAAAATTATAATTATGAAAACAAAGTTAAAT
>FR889384.1:0-22328 GCA_000432895.1 Firmicutes bacterium CAG:449
GTCATGCAATAGGCAACTCCTTCAAAAATCTTGGGACTAAAATTAAATCATTATTTACCAAGAAGAAATGATGTGTACCAATTATAAAAATCAAATATCAATAAAAAGGCTATAGAAACTAAAATCTTCTAGCTTTTTAGCTGTACGCATTTTGAGTGAAATATACGCACTTTTTAAGGACTGTACATTATTGTATCAATATAGATAGTCTGTTTATTAGAGACCCATTGGTTCACCTTTATAAAATACTAGATAAAGGTTTATTGATGACTCTTAGCTTTTTTATTACTTATGCATAAGTAATGAAAGGTTTTAGAAATAAGGATGTTAAACCTTTTTATGTCCAAAATGAAAAAGCAATTTTCAGTACATTTTAATAGAATTATTCAAAATAATGTATTAACGAAACGACCATTTTATATCGCTTATATATGTTAAAACTTTAAAAATTCAGTTGCTTGCAATTTGTAAATAACTGATGTGCTTTATGATATAATATTAGTGGTAATAATACATGTTTGAAAAAACCTCAATAAGATATTTTTATAAAAAACCTGTAAGATTAAGATGGGATGAAGAATCATCATCTTGAATTGTTTGCGCTATAGATTTAATAACAGCAGTAGTTGAAACATCGAATCCAAGAATATATTTGTATACAGTTAAAACTAGGAATAGTGAGTTATTAGCAAATTGCAAGCAACTGAAAATGACTGCTTCAGATGGTAAAACTTACAATACTGACTGTTTATCAATTAAAGGCTGGATGTTCTTTTAGATATTCTTCCAAGAAAACATAGAAGTATTTTAAAAGAATGGCTAAAAGGAAATAATGACCAACTTGATGAACAAAGTAAAAAGAAAGCTCATGATTTGATTAATTCTGGAGTAATTTATGATATAGAAGTTTGAACAACAAGAGGACTACAACAAATTCATTCATATCTATTTGAGGGACTTTATGATTTTGCAGGGAAGATTAGAAATAAAAACATTTCAAAAGGTGAATTTATGTTTGCTAATGCTTTGTATTTGCCAAGTAAATTAAATGATATTGATAAAATGCCAGAAAATACAATAGAACAAATAGTAGATAAATATGTTGAAATGAATATTGCTCATCCATTTATGGAAGGAAATGGCAGGGCAACAAGAATATGATTAGACCAAATATTAATTTGCTCTTTAAAAAAATTTGTTGATTGGTCAAAAATAGATAAAAAAGAATACTTAGATGCTATGAGTATTTCTCCATCTTCATCTAAAAAAATATTTATGTTGATTAATAATGCTCTAACTAGTGATTTTGAAAATAAAGAATTGATTATAAAAGGTATTAATTATTCTTACTATTATGAAGAAATTGATGATGAAAAATGATAAATAAACTTACCATATAATCATCGTTATGATGGAACAATAGATTTAATTGAAAAAAGATAGAATTTTAGTAATTTTAACTTTAATTAAGATGTTAATTATTTACTGAGTATATTATATAGTATTTAAAATTGTAAAAATAATTAATACTATTACCAAAAATAATATTTATTTTAAAAAATGGGAATAGAAAATGACGCAAAGATATTATATAATACTATTACCAATTAATAAAAATAATTAAGAAAGTGGGAATAGAATGAAATATTTAATTAGACAAAATTATTTAGATAAGATTATAAGATTACAAAATACACCAGATATTAAAGTTATTACTGGTATGAGAAGAAGTGGAAAATCTATATTACTAAAAGAGTTTATGGATTACATAATAAAAAATGATTCAAATGCAAACATTGTTTTCATCAATTTTCAAGACATTGAATTTGAAGAATTACTTGAATATCATAACTTACATAAATATGCTTTAGATAATTTTAAAGAAGGAATGTATAATCTTTTAATTATTGATGAAGTTCAATTATGTAAGAAATTTGAACTTGCTATAAATAGTCTTCACTCTAAAAACATCTTTGATATTTATATTACTGGATCAAATGCCTTCTTATTAAGTTCAGATTTAGCCACTTTATTCACTGGTAGAACTATGAGTATTGAAGTATTCCCATTTTCTTTTAAAGAATACCTAGATTATTATAATAGTAATGATGATATAGATTTAATGTTTAATGCTTATCTAAAAGAAGGTGGAATGCCAGGCTCATTAGTTTATGAAGATATTGTAAATAAATATAATTATTTGAGTGATGTTTTTAATACAGTACTTTTAAGAGATTTAATAAACAAATATAAAATAAGAAATCAAAATGAAATTAAAAAACTTTCAGAATATATGATGGATAATATTGGTAATATATTATCTCCTAATAATATTTGTAATTGTTTAAACAATGATAAAGTAAATATAACAAGAAAGACAATATCTAAATATCTAAATTATTTTGAAAATTCATTTATGTTTTATAAAGCAAAAAGATATGACATTGTAGGAAAAAAATATTTATCTAATAGTGATAAGTATTACCTTTCTGATGTTGGTTTTAGATACGCTATAAATGGTACTAGAAACCTTGATTATGGAAGATGTTTGGAAAATATAGTTTATTTAGAATTGCTTAGAAGAAGTTATGAAGTATACGTAGGTAAATTATATACAAAAGAAATAGATTTTGTTGCTATTAAACAAAATGAGAAAATATATATACAAGTTAGTGAGTTTATTGATAATGAAAAAACATTTGAAAGAGAGTATGTTCCATTATTATCAATAAAAGATGCTTATCCAAAAATGATTATTGCAAGAACTAAAATTGATACCTATGATTATAATGGTATTTTGATTGTCGACATTGCAAAATGGTTATTAAAAAAATAAGTTTCCAAAAAGAAAATCACAATTTTAATACTATAGCAAGAACAATATAACTAAAATTCATATTAGATATTTACTGGTTAAAATAATAAATCGAATAAAATTCGAAAAGAAATAAATCTTTTTTACAAGGTAATATATATGATAGGATTCATAATAATCGAAATACCTGTTGTCATTATAATATCTAAACTTGATAATAAGAATAATTAAAATGGAGTTATTTTATGGAATTTAATGAGTTAATTTTAAAAAGAAGAAGTGTTAGAAATTTTATTAAAAAAGAAATAGATGATAATATTATACTTGAAGCAATTAATGATTCTACTAATTGTCCATCTTGGAAAAATAGTCAAGTGTCACGTTTTTATTTAATTAAAAACGAAGAAACTATAAACAAAATTAACTGTGCTCTACCTAGTTTTAATCAAGAAAGTTCTAAAAATACTAAACTAGTAATTACAACTTTTATTAATAACCGTTCTGGATTTAATAAAGAAACAGGGCTTGCTGAATCTGAACTTGGAAATAACTTTGGTTTATACGATTTAGGTCTTAGTAATGCATATTTTATTTTAGCACTTAAAAATAGAGGCTTAGACTCTTTAATAATGGGGATTAGAAATGAAGAATTATTAAGAAAGATTTGTAATATTCCTACTTCTGAAACAATTGTTTCCGTTATTGCTGCTGGTTATAGTGAGATAGTTCCAATACGTCCAAAAAAGAAAAATGCAAGTGACATCACTAAAATTTTATAATTATTTAATTCCACATGCTTATAAAAGCAATTTTTGTAAAGTCAATTCATAACCATAAATACCCACGCGACATTTAAAAGTTTCCATGTGTCCTTGTGCATGATTATGCTAAATACCAATTTGACCAATTTTAAATCTTTTCATGCTAATTTTCTAAATAACACTTAAATCATTAATAATTAATTTAAATTCTAAGCCTAATTTTTTAGCAGCTTTTTTACATAAAATCATTCGATCTAAAAATATTTCAAAATAATCCATTACTGAACATATTTTTGTATCAATAATTATTTTTAAAGTAAAAGTTTTTTGTTCAATATCTAGACTAGTAGAATTTTCAATAACTGCATAGTTAACTCTATCGTGAATATCAAAATTAGTTTGATCTTTATTAGTAACTCTTGATCTTCTAACATCAGTTTTATCTGCAAGAATTAAAGCAGCCGTAATCGCGTTAACTGGGAAGGCAGTTGAATCATCATGATTACCAATTGCCGTTACAATACTTGCAATATCTTCCACCATCATACCTAAATTATCTAAAATTCTAAATGCCATTACCGCTCCAGTTTGAGCATGATCATTTCTATTAACAACATTTCCAATATCATGCATATAAGCTGCTATTTGACCTAAATTAATTTCTCTTTTAGAATAAGATAATTGGCTTAAAATATCCTTTACAACATTTGCACAGATTGTAACATGTCCAAATGAATGTTCTGTATAACCCATTGCTGATAAAGATGCGTTAGCTTGTTTAATATAAGTATTAATCTCTTTATTATTTTTTATTTCCTCAAATGGAATAATTAATTCTTCTTTTTCCTTCATTATAATTGCTCCCTATATTATCATTATAAAATATTTAAATAATTTTTATTTAAAGAAAATATTTTTTTACAAAATTTTTATAATCTAAAAAAAATACAAATACATAAAAAAATAATAAATTTTAAATAATAAATTTTTATTGTAATGTAATATTATGAAAAAATGGCATTATTTTTTTATTAGTACTTTTTTATTAATTAGTTGTTCAGCAAATAACACTAGTTTATTTTTATCAAGTAGTGGATGTGAACATTTAATTGTTATTGATCAAAGAAAAGAACCAACCTGCTATGAAATAGGTTTAACTGAAGGTAAGCATTGTGCTAAATGCAATTTAATAATTGAAAAACAAGAAATAATTCCACCTTCCCATAATTACAAATTAACCAATATCTATCTAGAAAAAGTTAAAGATATTACTAAAGCAGGTAATTTTAAATGTGCACGTTGTCAAAATAAAATCATTAAAGAAATATCATATGAAGATATTAATATACCAATTATTACTATTGAAGGTAATTTAAACACAATTAATAAAGAAAATAAAACAAAACTAAAAATCACTTATCAAGATAAGAAAAAAATAGAATCAATAGTCACTTTTAAACTCCAAGGATCTTCTTCTTTAGCGTATCCAAAGAAAAACTATAACATCCAATTTTTAGATGAAAATGATGATAAACGAAAAGTTCTTTTAAATGAAAATTGGTCTAAACAAAGTAAATATTGTTTAAAAGCAAATTATATTGATTATTCACAAGCAAGAAATGTTGTATCCGCAAAAATTTATGGTGATATTGTTCATTATCGTAATCTTAATGATGAAATAAATAATCTAGTTAATGGAGGAGCTATCGATGGCTATCCAGTTTTAATTTATAACAATGATAATTATTTAGGTTTATATACTTTAAATATTCCGAAAGATAAATGGTTATTTAATATGAAAGATAAAAAACCTAATTCTATTTTAATGGCCAAAGAATGGAGCAAATCTTGTTTTCTTCAAGAAGAAATTAATGAAAATTTTTCTAATGGATGGGGAGTTGAATATTGTGGAAATGATGATACAAACTCATTAAGAAATAATTTCAACAAAGTTATTAACGAAATAAAAAACAATGATTTTTCTCACATCTATGTTGATAGAGCAATTGATTCAATGCTCTATACTATGTTAATAGGCGCTAGAGATAATTATAGCAAAAATATTTTATGGGCAAGTTTTGATGGAAGTAACTTTTTACCTTCTGTTTATGATTTAGATGCCACATGGGGTATTAATTGGGATGGAAAATCATTTTCCAAATATAATGAATATTTAATAAATGATATTTTATCTTCTTGGAATTGTAATGAACTTTGGAAAAAACTATTTCAAAATTATCCTTTAAAAATCGTTTCATCTTATTTTTCTTTAAGAGAAGGACCTTTAAAACTAGATAATATTTTAAATAAATACAATTCTTTTATTAATAGTATTGATAAAGTAATCTATCAAACAGAAAGTAAAAAATGGCCTAATATGCCTAGCCAAAAAGAAAATAATATTGTGCAAATAGAAAGTTATATTGTACAAAGAATAAATTTATTCGATAAATATTTTAAGGAGATGAAGAATGCATATAATAAGTAATTTAAAAGATACAGATGGAAATCTTGTTTCTTGTCACGGAGGAGGATTTTTATTTTTTGAAGGTTGGTATTATTGGTATGGAGAAAATAGAAAAGAAAATATTTATGTTAGTTGTTATAAATCAAAAGATTTAAAAAATTGGATTTTCTGTGGAAATCTTATTACCACTGATACACCCCAAAAAAGTATCAATAACTATCAACTTGGTTTAGGTGATATTATTCATAAAGTAAATATCGAACGGCCAAAAGTAATCTATAATAAAAAAACAAAAAAATTTGTCATGTGGATGCACTATGAAAACGGAAAAGATTATTTATCTGCAAGTTGCGCTATTGCTACAAGTTCTTCACCAGTTGGGCCATTTACTTATCATGGACATTTTAATCCATTAGGATATATGTCTAGAGATTGTACATTATTTATAGATAATCAAAAAGCTTACTTTATCAGTGCTAGTAATGATAATAAAGATCTACATATCTATTTACTAAACGAAGATTATTTATCAATTAATAAATTAGTTAATAAACTATTTATAGGTAAATTAAGAGAGGCTCCAAGTATTTTTAAACATAACGATAAATATTTTATCTTAACTAGTTTTTGTACTGGTTGGTTTCCTAATCAATGTAAATACGCCTATTCAACTTCTTTAGAAAGTGAATTTTCTTCTTTAAAAAATATTGGAGATGAATATACTTATAAAACTCAACCAACATATATTTTACAAGTACAAGACAAAATAATTTATATTGGCGATCAATGGGGAGGAAATAACTGGTCTACATTAGAAGAATTTGATTATTTCAAATCCAATTATGCTTATACTTATATTATAATAGATAATGATAAGTTAACATTTGCTGATGAGGTCTAATTATATGGAAAACAAATTAAAAAGAAGTAAAAAATTTTGTGTATGTTTATTAGATTTTTTTACCTGTTTTATTTTAACATTAACATTATTTTTTATTGGTGAAGCTATTAATACTTCTTTACCTTCATATAATAGTCAACAAAATAACATTCAACAAACTCAAGATAACTTAACAAAAATTGTCATAGAATCAAAATTAAGCTATTTAAAAGAAGATAATTATTTAGCTCAAACTAGTGATGTTACTTATTCATATATAATTCGTCAAACATATAAACAAATTGATAGTCAAAAGAAAAATAATTCTTTTTTTAAAGATACAAAAGATATCGATGCGACTAATGATAGCCTTTATTTTTATTACCAAACATATATAGTTACACATAAAAATGACTATCATGATTTTTCTAAATTAATGAATATCAATCAATATAAAGAAAAACTTTTTAAAAATGTAAAAAATGAAGAAAACGAAATTTTTATATTAGAAAATTATCCTTATTTTACAAACGAAACTGCTGATAAGATATATTCATATTTAGTAGAAAAGAATCAAGATTATTTACCTACATACCAATTAATATATAATACATATTTAAATATTTTAGAAGAAACTATTAATCAATATATGGAGTTATATACTCCTTATAGCAGTTTAGTAACTTCTTATAACCAAGAAATTGATACATTCTATCAAATTAAAATTACTATTCTATTAATTAGCTATTTTATCGCTATTACTATAATTTATTTTGTTTTCCCATGTATATTTAAAGATGGAAAAACTCTTTTTATGAAGTTATTTTCTTTAAAAGCCACTTCTATAGAAAATGAACAAATTACTTGGCCATTTAATATTATTAAAGCAATATGCTTATTTATTATTTATATGATTATTCCTTCTTTAGTCGGAATAATTGTTTTAGGTGGTTATAGTGGAATATTAATGATATTTACTTATTTCTTAGATATTTTTAATTTATTTTCATTAGCAATATTATCAATTTTACTAATTATATGTAGTATGCTTTTTACCTTTACAAAAAAAGAAAAGAAACAAACATTTTCCGAATTTGCTTCTTTAATGGTTGTTATTGAAGATCCAAATCCAAAAAGTATAAATGTTAATGGTAAAACTTTTATAATTAGCCAATGAAAGCGCTTATTTAACTAAAAAAAGTACAATTCTAACTAAAATATCTCCATTTTTAGTATTGAAATTTATCTTTAGAATATGTAATGTAGATAATTCTTTTTATCATATATGAATTATTTTTGAGGAGGATAATATGAAAAAGAAAACATTGGTGAAATTTTTTCTTGCTAGCACTACACTTTTGACTCTTGCAGTAGGATGTAATGATAGCACGACATCAACCCCACCAAGTAACGAAGTAACAATTCCAGAAGGAAATTTTGTTTTAGATGAATCAAAAACTGAAACTGTTGATTTAGGTTCATCTTACTATATGGATCCAATGACAGTAAAAGATAGTGATAATAAATATCATAAAGCAGTTATTACTGTTAAAGATAGTTCAGGAAAAGATTACCCTGTTGTAGATAGTTCATTTACTCCTGATCATACAGGTATATACACAATTACTTATACAATTACATATGGAGATAATAAATCTATTTCTAAATCATACACGATTAATGTTGTTGATTTATCCGCTCCAGTAATTAGTAGTGATTTTAAAAAAGATAATTTAGCAGTCTTAGGGCAAACTATCGATTTAGCAAATGTAAAAGTCACTGATAATAGTAAAGAAGATATCACCCCAACTATTAAAGTTACTTTTAATGAAACTGAAATAGAATTAACTGATAATAAATTTGTGGCAAATGAAAAAGGTTTATACAAAGTTAATGTTATTGCTGAAGATAGTTCAGGAAATAAATTAAATGATTCATTTAATATCTTCACTGTCGTTGATGGCGAAAATGATGTTTCACCAGTTAACCAATATTATCCAATGACAGTAAGTGAAACAAAAAGCTATAATGGCAGTAAATCAATTCAAGCCGATTGGTTAAGTAAAAATGTTTGTTGGGTTAACGATTTTTCTTTATTAGGAAGTGATTTTGCCATTATTTCAGAAGCACAATACCTTTCTTTCTGGGTTTATTTTGATTCAGAAGCAGTAGGTGTTGAAACTATGAGTAATATCTATAAATATACTTATTATCAAACATATTGCTATGATGAATTTGGTAATGAAGTTAATGAATACTATCAATTCGAAAACTCATTTGATTTAGCTAATAATAAATGGTATCGTTTAGTCTTTGATTTAACCAATGCGACAAATGCTACCGCAGAAGGAAGAGAATGTAAAAATAATCCTAAGAGTATGTCAGAAATTGCTTTTGGATTTGGAATTTGGGATAGTGTTTTAGGTGGAAATGCTAACAAAGTTGAAAATGTATATGTAGATGATATCCGTTTAACAAATGCTTTAGATGATGAAGTTTATCATGAAGAAGTTGTTACTCCACCAGTTGAATCAGATTATATTGCTGATGAAAGTAAAGTTACTTCATTAACTAATGCAGATTTATATACTGCTCAAGTTGGAGCAAATGGTAATTGGGTTACAACAAATGCTTTAGTAGATTATGTAGTTGCACATGGAAATAGAGAAGAATTCTCACCATTAGTAACTAATTCAGTTAATACATTAGGTGCATCAAGTACTTCAAAAAGTGGAGAAGAAGGTGATGTTGAATACGCTAACTGGAGAATGTTCTTTAATAAAAATGATGGTATTGTCTATGCTATTAAAGCTAAAGAACATTGCTTTATCAAAATCTTTGATGACGCTAAAACGCTTGGTGGTTGGATGCAAGGCAATGTTGAATACACTATTTTAAATGCCGATAAAACAGTTAAATCAAAACAAACAAAATCATTTAATAGTACTGATGAAGCGAATGGTAATTTAGGCACTGCATTTACTGAACTTCAAAAAGATGAAACATATTTATTTATTGTTACTTCTAGTGTTGACACTACAAGAAATATACAAAATTGTCCAGGTATCAGTATTGCTCCTGCAAAAAATAAAAACGAACAATCTACTGCTACTCCAGATACAGAGAATCAAGTTGTTCTTTCTAATCAATATGGTTTACATGATCCACAAAAAACCAATAGTGGAGAATGGATCACAACTAATGAAAATGCTGATTATACAGTAGGTCATGGGACAGTTGATAATTTCTCACCTCTTGTTGCTAACGCTCATGGCTTCCTTGGTCCAAATAGCGAATCAGGTGATGGAGAAGCTGGTTTTACTGAATATCAAACATGGAGAATGTTCTTTAATAAAGATGATGGTATTATCTATGCAGTTAAAGCTAAAAAACATTGTTTTGTAAAAGTTCAAGAACAAGACCAAATCGGTGGATGGGTTGAAGGCAATATTAATATAAAAGTCTTTAATAGTGAAAATGTTGCCATTTCAACAGTTACAAAATCTCTTACTTCTACAGAAACTTCTAAAGGACAAATTGGCTGTGATTATGTAGAATTGCAAGAAGGTCAAACCTTTGTTTGGGCAATTACCTCTAATGGTGGAACAAGAAATCTGCAATATTGTCCAAGTCTAGTAATCGCTCCTGCAAAATAAAAAATATAATTTATAATGTCTCTCTTCAAAGAGGGACATTATTTTTGGGAAAAAAATATGATATATCAAGATATAGAATTTTATAATGTTTCAGAATTAGAAATTGATACCGATGCATATTATTTATTAAGATTACCTAAATATTGTGAAAAAAACATGCTTCAACAAGGTATTAATATGAATAGATCATCAATTGGAATTGAATTAAGATTTATTTTAATTGATGATGAAGTTGAAATCACCTTCAAGGAAAAAAATGAAGATGGTATATGTTTTATTTATTTTGGAGAAGTACAAGCAGAATGGTTTCAATCAAGTTATGTAATAAAAAGCAATGTTGATACCACGATAAAAATTAAAAAAAATGCCAATATAGAGGCTCTTGAAGAAATTAATAAAGGTAAAAATAGTATTTATCCAGCAAATTTAGTTAGAATTTTATTTAATGGAACAATAGTTCAATTTAAAAAGAAAATAGGAAGAACCAAAGTATTAACTTTAAATAATAAAAATATCTTATTTTATGGATCTTCTATTACTTCTAATTCAATAACCTTCATTCCTACTATTTCTTATCCATCATTAATTAGTAAAAATTTGAAATTAGAATTAAAAAATCTTGGTTTTCCTGGTAGTTGTCGAATAGAAAAAGAAGTCGTAGATGAAATTTCAAAAATGAAATTTGATTATGCTTTTCTTGAATTAGGAATAAACATTATAAATGAAATATCTACTAGTGAATATAAAGATAAATGTTTATATTTATTAGAACAGATTACTAAAAGTCAAAAGAAAATTTTTGTCACTGATATATTTTCATATTATAATGAAAAGTGTGGGGTTAGTATTAGCAAATTAAATTCATTTAGAAAAGAATTAAAAAATCTTTGTAAAAATTTTACTAACATCACCTACATTTCTGGTAAATCTCTATTAAAAAATAGGAATTACCTTTGTGCAGATTTAGTGCATCCTGATGTGGAAGGGCATCAAATTATTTATCAAAATTTAATTAAAATAATAAGAAAGAATATATTATGAGAAAGAAAAGAAATATCACACACAAAAGCGAATATATCATTAGTATCATCGCCATTAATGTGGTATTTTTCTTATTTGTTATTTTAAATTTTACTTTTTCATATCAATCAACAAAATCTTCAAATATTGAAAAAGCAAATATTATTTCAGAGAATATCCATCAAAATTTTGAAGATCAATTTAATCAAGTTGCTTCCTTTAGTAGAAACACTTTTTTAAATAATGATTTTTTATTTTTACAAGATAATGTAAATACAAATCAAGAAGAAATAGAAAGCTATTTTGCTTCATCTTTACAATCTTCTTCATCTATTGTTATAGGAACTGGATATATACCAAAAATTAATCAAGAATTAAATAGTGATAAAAGAATTTATACAGGGCAATTCGATGGTTTTTTCAGTGTAAATACTAATATTGTTAAATCATATCTAATAGAAATAATAAATAAAAGTTATGAAGATGAATTTACTAATGGAAAAATTTATCCTGTTTTTGATGTTAATAATGATGTTTCTAACTTTATAGTTTTTGCAAGAAACATTAAAGATATTCGTCAAGAAACTTATAACACTAAACTTGGTATAGGCTTTATTGTAGTAAACAAAAACACTTTTTTAAATCCATTTTCTTTGACTTCCACATTAAACGGCTTTGATGCTTCAATTACTATCAATGATGAAATATTATTTTCTAGCAATTCAAATTTATTGTTAAATAATAATTATATCTATAAATCAAGTTTAAATTTTAATAATTATTATTTAACAACATATTATGATACAAGCACAATTTTTAAAGATCTATTCTTTTCTTTTTCTTTAGAACTAATGGTTTATTTATTCATTATTATTGCTTTTTTAACTATTTATCATTTTTTACATAAAGATAATATCAAATCATTGAATTATTTATTCAATAGTTTTGATAAAAATAAAAATCAAACAGAATTACAACTTCTTGATTATACTGAAAATGATATTGAAGTAAATAAAGTTATTCAATCATATAACCAAATGGTCCAATCAGTAAATAATTTAAACAAAAAAATTAACGAAGAAAAAGAAGAAGCCAATCTTTTAAAATTAAAAAATAAAGAATTTGAAATTGAAAATCTTTATTCACAAATTAATAAACATTTTATTATTAATATCTTAAGTGTTGTGCATTCTTTAATTAATCTAAACGACATTGATAAAGCAAATTATTGTTTAGAATCACTTTCAGATTATTTAAGATATTCTTTATCATTTAACATCAAAGAAACTAGCATTCAAAACGAAATCGAATCAATTAAAAATTACATTAATTTACAATTAATTAGATATCAAGATATTAATGTTTTTTATGATATTGATGAAAATTGCTTATCTTATGAAATTCCAAAGCTAATCTTACAACCTCTAGTGGAAAACGCCTTTGTTCATGGTTTAAAAAAGAAAAAAGGTAACATCAAAATTTCTTTAAAACTGATAAATAATATTATATATTTAATGGTTCAAAATGATGGAATCGTGGATTTAAATATTTTAGAATCTATCAATGAAAATATTAAAAATGGTATTGAAATTAAAACAGGAAACCATGGAGTTGCATTAGTTAATATTAATAAACGCTTACATTTGATGTATGGAAATAAAGTAAAAGTCTATTTAACAGTAATAGATAATAAAACGATATCTATTATTGAAATTAATTTACAGGAGGAAACATGTTAACAGTATATTTTGTTGATGATGACATCTTAATAATTAATGAATTAAAAAATATTATTAACTGGAATGAATATTATTTTGAAATTGTTGGTTATAATGTTGATCCTCTACTTGCCAAAGAAGAAATACTACAAAAAAAGCCAACATTAGTTATTTGTGATGTACAAATGGATGGATTAAATGGTTTTAAATTAGCTGAAAGCATCAAACAATTAAATTCACATATTAACTTTGTCTATTTAAGTGCATATGATAAATTTGATTATGCTGTAGAAGCTATCCGTTTAGGGGCAATTAGATATATCAAAAAGCCATTAAAAAAAGAACAATTAATTAATTTACTATTAGAAATAAATACTAAAAATCAAACTGATTTCAATGAACAAATTTATAATAATTTAGTTAACCACGCTGAAAGTATCAAAGATTTATTTGAAAATAACGCTCTTTTACCAAAAAATGAAAGTTTTAATATTATTACTTTAAATGGAAAAAATCATCAAAAAGTAATTGAAGATATTCAAGACATTTCTTCTATGACATATTGCATTTATAGTGATGAAAATTTTACTTCTGTTATTGTTTTTAATTTAAATAATTTTACTTCATTTATTCAAAATTATCCTAAGATATCATCTGGAATAAGTCCTATTTTAACAAATTATGAGCATATTGATAAATACTTACGATTAACGCGAATTGCTAGTAAGCAAAAATTTTTAACAGGCAAAAACGAACATATCATTATAGAAGAAAATAATAACTATTTAAAAATTTGTAATCAATTTAAAGAATGCGAAAAAATTTTTGAATTACAACAATTAATTAAAAATCTTAAAGAAAATTTAATTAAAAATAATATTATTGTTTATAGTCTTCAAAGTATTTATAAATCAATTGTTTATGCTCTAATCAGATTTAATCTTGTTGATAAAGATATTTTTGATATTTCAGTTTTAGATGAATATGATAATATTGACGATTTAATAAATGATTTATTAAATTATTTTAATAAAAATGATAACAATGATTTTAGTGAATTAATTATTAATGAAGTAAAAAATGAATTAATAAATAATATCGATAAAAAAATTCCTTTATCATATTTTGCCAAAAAATATGGGTATAACATTTCTTATTTTTCCCAATTATTCAAAAAAATTGTCGGTACTTCTTTTGCTGAATATTTTATTTTATTAAAAATGGATAAAGCAAAATTGCTAATCACTAATTCATCAACGCCTTTACAAAATATTGCAAGTTCAGTAGGATATGATGATTATTACCATTTTTCAAAAATGTTTAAAAAATATACCCAATATTCACCAACTGAATTTAGAAATATCTACATTAAAAAATAATAAATACACAAAAAACAGTAAATATTTTACATTTTAGATGAAAACTTAAAATTATATAATTTTAGTATGAAAGCATTATGTAAATTTAACATCTTTAATTCTATTAAAAACAAAATTAATAAATCTAAAGACCAAAGAGAATTAAAAAAACAAGAAAAACTATATATTGAGAGTTTAAATCCTCAATCTAAAAAAGAAAAAGTGAATTCATTTTTTAGAACTATTTATAAACATAAATTCTTCTATTTAATTTTAATTCCAGCAGTGGTTTTATTATTAATTTTTGCCTATAGACCAATGTATGGAATTATTATTGCTTTTAAAAAATATTCTCCTAGAAAAGGTATTTTAGGTAGTCAATGGGTTGGATTTAAAAATTTTCAAGATATTTTTGCTATTGATCAATTTTGGAGAGCTTTTAAAAATACCATCGTAATTAATTTATTAAAACTATTTTTTGGCTTTCCTGCATCTATTATTTTAGCAATTATGATTAATGCTGTTCGTAATAGAGTCTTTAAAAATGTCATTCAAACTGTTGTTTATTTGCCACACTTTGTTTCTTGGGTTGTTGTTTCTGGATTGATATTTGCTTTATTAAATGAGAGAACTGGTTCATTATATAAACTTTTATCAATTTTTGGAGAAGTAAATGTTTTTGGTAATGGTACACAATTTCTTACGATGATTGTTATCTCTGATATTTGGAAAGAAGTTGGATGGGGAGCAATTATATATTTAGCTGCTTTAAGTGGAATATCTAGTGATTATTATGAAGCTAGTGAACTTGATGGAGCTAATTCAATTCAACAATTTTTCCATATTACTTTACCTCAATTAATGCCAACTATTTCAATTATGTTAATCTTAAGAGTTGGTGGATTAATTGGTGGAGGATTTGATCAAATTTACAATTTATACAATACAACCGTTTATGATGTCGCTGATGTTTTAGATACTTTTGTCTATCGATATGGTATTGGAAGTGGACAATTCTCACTTGGTACTGCGATTGGTTTATTTGAAAATATTATAAATATAAGTTTACTCTTATTTGCTAATAAAATCGTTTCATTGATTAATAAGGAGAACTAGAATGGTTAAAACATTTGAAAACTATACTTATCAAAAAAGAAGAATCTCTATTAATAAAATATTAAAAGTTATTAATATTATTCTTTTAATCTTGATTGGTTTTACTATGATTTATCCTTTTTGGGAAATTCTTGTTAAATCATTTATGACCGATAAAGATATTATTTCTTCAACATTTTATTTTTGGCCAAAAAATTGGCAATTTGAAGGATATAAAACAATCTTTACAAACAAAACATATAATTTTGGAAGAGCCTTTTTAAATTCAGTAATTGTCACAGTATTAGATACTATCTATCAATTAGTAATAACAACTTTAGCGGCTTATGCTTTAAGTAAAAAAACTTTACCAGGTAGAAAATTTTTAAACTTTTTCTTTATCTTTACAATGTATTTTGGAGGAGGATTAATTCCATATTATTTATTAATCAAAGAATTAAATTTAATGAATACTCTATGGGTTTTAATTATTCCTTCATTTATTAGTGTTTATAATGTGTTAATTATGCGTTCGTTCTTTTCTACTTTTCCTAAAGAATTAATTGAAGCCGCGAAAATTGATGGGGCAAGTGAAGCACATGTCTTTATCAAAGTAGTTTTACCACTTTCAAAAGCAATCTTAGCCACAATTGCATTATTTATTGCTGTAGGTGTTTGGAATAACTGGTTTACTTCTATGTTATTCCAAACTGAATCAATTGATTTTAGACCAATGGCTTATACATTAAAAGTTATTATTGACACTAGCCGAGGAATTAATGCCGAAGCTGGAGTAGGAGGTTTTAATGAAGTAATTGGTGAATCAGTTCAATATGCCGCTATCATTGTTTCAACTGTTCCAATTCTATGTGTTTATCCATTCTTACAAAAACATTTTACCAAAGGGGTAATGATAGGTTCTATCAAAGGTTAAAAAAGGAGAAATTTATGAAAAGAAAACTATTATTTTTATCAACATGTGCTTTTATTGCATTAAGTGGATTATCAGGATGTAGTAACAATCCCAACAATAGTCTAAGCGAAGGAGATTTTTTAGAAGATACTTTCGATAAAGATGGAAAACTTGAAATTTCCTTTTTTGGAATTGATTTAGATTCACTGCAATCACAAACTGAAGACACTAAATTAATTATTGATTTTATTGAAAATAAATTCCAAGTTAAATTTAAATATATTAATGGTAATGCCAGTGGTTGGGAAACAGTTTTAAATCAATATATCGGTGGAGGAGATGTTCCTGATGTTTTCTTCCATGAAGTCGGACAACCAGCTTATTCAAATTGGCGTGATGATGATTATTTATTTGACTATGGTCAATACTTAAATGAATATCCTAATCTAAAAAAAGCTTTCAATCGATATGATGAAAAGAGTATGAAGAAATTTTTAGGTGGAGAATATTATGGTTATCCAATTGTTATGGATGATTTAACTGATAGTGATATTGTTAATCAACATGGTATGTATTATCGTCGTGATTGGTATGAAAATTTAAAAGCTAAAGATTTCACTCCAAAAAGTGGTCGAAAACTTGTTGATCCAGAAGATCCTTCTTTTAATTATTTAAACTTCTATGATTTATGTGATGGTTTTACTAATGGTGATCCAGATAATAATGGGGTTAACGATACTTATGCTTACGCTTTAACTAAAGATGGAGGAGCTTATTGGTTCTATCCAATTTTAAGTATGTTTGGTGTTACTTATGATGGATGGCATTATAGTGCAAGTGAAGATAAATGGTTGCCAGATTGTACTAGTGATAACATGAAACAAGCTTTAGATTTTATGGCAGATATGTATGATCAAGGTTTTATTGCCCAAAACTACGCGACAACTTTAACTCAAACAATGATGAAAAATGAATTTGTTAATGGCGTAGCTGGTATAATGACATTTAATACTAACTACAATATTGGTGAAGGCATCCTTGAATTAATGGAACAATATGAAACTTCTACAAAAAAAGTAAAAGATATTTGTCGTTGTATGCCAATTATTACTGGTATTGATGGAACTAAAAGAATGTATGGATATTCTAATAAATATGGATTTAGAAGTATTTCAAATTTAGCTTCAATCAACAAGAAAAAGAAAATTATGTCCATCATGGATTGGATGTTAACCGATGAAGGAATGACTTTATTAAACTATGGTATTAAAGATAAACATTATAAAATTGAAAATGGAAAAATAGTTAGTTTATTAGGTAAAAATGTTAATGGCCTAGAAAAATCTCTTTATGATTCTGATGTCGCTCCTGGAGTATATAGAATTAAAGGTTTAGTTAGTTGGTCAACTCTTATTCCAACAACCATTAAACATTATGAAGAACAAATGCAATTAATTAAGGCTTGGGATAAACAATATTTAGTAGCTAATCCTTTACAATATTGTAGTGTCGATACTGATTATGCTTTAATTATTTCTCAATTAACAGATAGTATTTCTTCTTGCTATCAAAGTATTGTCAACAAATCAAATAAAGAAGCTAGAGATTCTACATGGAATAATTTTGTAAATAATTATAACAAAAAAGGTGCTTCATATATCACAGCGATGAATATGTCCGCCGAAGAAATAGGCGTAGAAAAAAAGTAGGTGTAAAATGAAAAAATATCAAAAATTATTAATTTTATCATTACTTGCATTATCTTCATGTGGGACAACTATGACTAACGAAAAATATGAAGACGTGACTTTATTAAAAGAAGATAAAGAATTCACTTTCCAAACTAATTTAGAAAAAGATGTTTTAGATTATCCTCTTTCTAAAGGACGTAAAATTTATGTTTCAAATGAAGGTGATGATAATAATGATGGTTTAAGTGAAAATAAGCCTATTAAAACTATTAATAAAGTTAACTCTTTATCATTACAAGCTGGTGATAATATTTTATTTAAAAAAGGTGAAACTTTTACTGGTGCTTTATCATTTACTTCTTTAAGTGGAGAAGATAATAATCCAATTACTTTTGCTAGCTATGGTGAAGGTAATAAACCAATTATCACTAATAAATTTAGTAATGTTTTTAGTATTGAAAAAGGTTCAAATATTGTTGTTAGAGATTTAAAATTTGTAGGTGAAAATAAGAAAAGAGATGAAACAACTACTTGTTATAATATCATTAGTTTTTCATATTCATTTGTGAAAGAAAATAAATATAAAAATATCTATATTTGTGATAATGAAGTCGAAGGCAATGGAACTGATTCGATGTTAATGGGAATCACTGTTACTAGCACAGAATATGATTATAAGTCTTCACCAATTAACGTTTTAGATAATTGTATTATTAGAAGAAATAAAGTTTCTAATATTGGAAGAAGTGGTATCCATAGTGGAGGTTGGTTAAATAATCAACCAATTAATCAAAATGAAGGACATGTCAATAAATACACTAATTTTCATTTTGATAGTAATGAAGTTCACGATGTAGGATGTATTGGTATTTATATTATGGATTGTACTGATTCAACCATTAATAGAAATCTTGTTTATAATACCGGTATGTATAATGTAAATCAAGTCATGGAAGGTGAATGTGGAATCATGGCTTTATGTGATATCAATTGCGATATTATGTTTAATGAAGTTTACAATTGTTTTGATCAAAAAACAGGCTTTGATGCAATGGGAATTGATATTGATTGGAATACTGATAATATTAAAGTACAATACAACTATTGCCATGATAATCAAGGCGGTGGCATTGGTACAATGGCTAATCAAAATAGTTTTATTTTAAATAATAAAATAGAAAATAATGAAGGTAACACTAATAACAAAGGTGCTATTACAGTTAGTAATTTTACAAGCCGTTATGAAGCAGTTAGAGAAGATTGGCATGCAGTCAAAAACTTAAAAATTAAAGATAATTTAATTTTGCATAATAACCAAGACACCCATGCTTTCCAAGTCAAAAATACTAATGGTGATACCAATTTTGAAGGAAACGAATTTACAGATAACCACTTAATTTATAATGGAGAAAAAGCCAAAAACTTTTATTGGATTAATGTTGATTCATCTACTCCTTGGTATAAATTTGCAAATAATAAATTTTATAGCGATGATAACACTCAATTTAGAGCGTTTGAATCTACTGAATATTTTTCTTTAAACAATGAAGAAGGAGCTACTCCTTATGAACCAACAAAAGAAAAATCCTTTTCTGAATGGCAAAAAAGAGATTTAAATTCTACTTATGAATTATTAGATTCATCATTAATTGCAGCTAATCCATATGATGCAAATATAAAATATGAAGATGAAAAATTAATTTTTAATTGGAAAGTAAATACAGGTGATATTTGGCATTTTAATTTATATGAATTACAAGAAAATGAAACACCATCTTACTTAAATATGATTGGTGAAAGTAATACTACTAATTTTACTTATAAGCCAACAAAAGGTGGAACATATTATTATGTTATTCAACCAGAATCAAACCAAGGAACTTATGGTAAAGCACTTAAATTAAAGGTAAATTTATGATAGAAAACTTTATTGGCAACGAATATATCATTAAGGACATGTTCCCCATTAGACCATTAATGAATTTTCTTTGGAATGAAAAAGTAATTGCCAGTTATAATCAATTTGGCTTTGGTGAAGCAAAATGTTTAACAGAAACAGGATTTAGAATAATCACCAGTGGCGAAAGATTAGTATATATCAAAGAAAATAACGAATTTTATGATGCAAATAGGAATTATAAAAATCTTCCTTTTGATAAATTTGAAACCCATGTTGGATTAAACTATCAAACAATTATTTCGTCTTATAAAGATTTAGAAGTTAGTATGACTTTATTTATTCCAAGTGATGATTATGTGGAAATTTCTCATATTCACCTAAAAAATAATTCAAAAGAAAAAAAAGTTTTCGATTTATATTTTTATAATAAACCATTTATTAATTTAACTTGGCATGGTCCTTATTCAAAAGCATATTTTGATAAGCATTATAATTCATTAGTATTTTCTCATATTGGTTATGATCTTTCTGAAAAAAATCAAGTCTTAATGCTAAAAAGTAATATTGATTTTAAAAGTTTTGAAGTAAGCGATATTAATTTCAAAGGCATTTATAATGATTTATCTTCACCAAAAGGATTATATAAAGATCAATTAAGTAATACCAAAATGACATTTGATGGTGAATGTTCGTCTGCTATCCAATTTAAAATTGAATTAAATCCTAATGAAGAAAAAGATATCAACATTGTTTGTGCTGTTGGAAAAGAAAAAGTAAAAACATACAAAATACTAAATAAATATTTATCTAACGAAAATTATTTTTTAGAAAGAGAAAAAACAAAAAAAGAAAATGATGAAATAAATAAAAAAATTATTTTATCATCTAATGATAAATATCTAGATAAATTAATTAATATTTGGTTAAAAAGACAAATTAATTTAGGTAAAACATGGGGAAGAGTATATGGAAAAGGTTTTAGAGATGTAATGCAAGATATCTCTTCTTTCTTAGTTTTTGATTATTCAAAAGCTAAAGAAAAAATCATATCTACATTAAAATATCAATTCGAAAATGGAAACACAATTAGACAATTTGAGCCAATTCTAGATTATCCTTATCAAGATGGTGCCATTTGGATTAGTGATACCATTTTATCATATTTAAAAGAGACAAATGATTTTTCTATTTTAAATGAAGTTGTTTCTTACTACAATTCTTCATGTCAAGAAACAGTCTTTCTTCATATGAAAAAAGGTCTAGATTATTTATATAACAATTTAGGTCAACACCATTTAGTTAAATGGGGTGGTGGCGATTGGAATGACTCATTAAATGCATGTGGACTAAAAGGAATCGGTGAAAGCGTTTGGTTAAGTATTGCTTTAGTTAAATCCACTAATTCATTTATTGAAATATGTAAAAAGATCAATTTTGATTATCAAAAATATTTACAAAAAAAAGAAAAATTAGAGAAAAATATTATTAAATATGGTTTTGAAAACGACCAATATATTTATGGGTACAATGATTTAAGTCAAAAAATCGGTTCTAGTACTTCAAAATATGGAAAGATATATTTAAATCCACAAACATGGTCAGTACTTGCTAATATTCAAGATGAAGACATTCAAAAAAAAGTAATGAAAAAAGTTGAAAAAAAATTATCTTGTAAATATGGATATGTTCAATTAAGACCATCATACAGAAAAGGTGATGACAATATTGGACGCGCTACATATTTTTCACCTGGAACATATGAAAATGGTTCTAGCTATAACCATGGAGTGGCATTTAAAATTGCAAGTAATTTACTATTAAAACAACCAAATATTGCATATAAATCACTAAAAAAAATTTATCCACTTAATCACAAAGAATCTGGCATGGAAGAATATGCAATAGGAAATATGTATTTTGGAATAGATGCAATTAGCAGAATTGGATTTGCTCCAATGCCATGGATAACTGGAACATCTGGATGGATATTTAAAGATGTTATTGAATTAATGTGTGGTATTAAGCCTGATTATGATGGACTAATTATTGATCCA
>FR889384.1:22343-27005 GCA_000432895.1 Firmicutes bacterium CAG:449
CCATGTTTACCAAATGCATTAAAAAATATTTATCTAGAAAGAGTCTATCAAGGCACAAGATTTAAAATTAAAATTAAAAACACAGGAAAAAAATTAATATTAGTAGATAACAAAATTAATAAAACAAATAAAATACCATTAAAAAGAAAAAAAGAAATTAATGTTATTTATGAATATTAAAATGGGAGGTTAAAATGGCAGAAGTTCGTTTAAAAAATGTTTATAAAGTTTATGATGGTGGAGTAACCGCTGTTAAAGACTTTAACTTAGATATCAAAGATAAAGAATTTGTGGTTTTTGTTGGCCCTTCTGGATGTGGTAAATCCACTACTTTAAGAATGATTGCAGGACTTGAAAGTATCACAGCAGGAGATATTTTTATTGATGATTTAAGAATAAATAATATTGAACCAAGAAATCGTGATATTGCTATGGTCTTTCAAAATTATGCTTTATATCCACATATGACTGTTTATAAGAATATGGCATTTTCTTTAAAATTAAGAAAAGTTAAAAAAAACATTCTTGATAAAGATGGTAAAGAAATACTAATTAGAGATCAAAAAGAAATCAAAGCTATTAATAAAGAAATTGCTTTTTATCAAAGAAATATTAATGCCATTACTTCTTATGTTGATAAAATGTCTATTAAAGAAGAAGTAATTAATAATGAAAATGAACAAAAATTATTAAATCAAAATAAAGAAAAAATTAAAGAAATGAAAATTCTTTTAACAAAAGCTCAAGAAAGAAAAGATTATTTAGAAAATAATTTAGTCCCTAAATATCATTATGTTCATTTATCTAAAGATGAAATTAATCAAAAAGTCACTTCAACCGCTAAATTATTAGAAATTGAAGATTTATTAGATCGTAAACCAAAAGCTCTTTCAGGTGGACAAAGACAAAGAGTGGCTATTGGAAGAGCAATTGTTAGAAATCCAAAACTATTCTTAATGGATGAACCTTTATCTAATTTAGACGCTAAATTAAGAAATCAAATGCGTTCAGAATTAATTTTATTAAGAAAAAAAGTTAATACAACTTTTATTTATGTTACCCACGATCAAACTGAAGCCATGACTTTAGGTGATAGAATTGTCATTATGAAAGATGGAATTATACAACAAATTGGCACTCCTAATGATTTATTTAACCATCCAAGTAATTTATTTGTCGCTGGTTTTATTGGCTCACCTCAAATGAATTTTATTGATGGTAATTTAGATGAAAAATACAAAGTTCATCTTATTGGCAAAGAAATAACTTTACCAAAAGAAACCATTAAAATTCTTAAAGAAAATAAAGTAGAAAAACAAGATATTGTTTTAGGAATTAGACCTGAACATATTACTTTATGTGAAGAAAATGATGATAATTCACTTGAAGGAATAATTTCCGTAGTTGAACTTATGGGTAGTTCATTACATTTACATGTTGACACAATAACTAATAAAAATATTGTTATCATTGTTCCAATCATCAATTTAGAAAAAGATAAATTATCATCTTTAATTACCGGAAATAAAGTCCATTTTAAATGGAATTATGGTTTAGAACATTTATTTTCTAAACAAACAAGTATGAATTTAATAAGTGAGAAATAGGATATGAAAATATTTGAATTTAGTTTTTTACGTTTTGTTATCGATAATGACAAGATATTTTTATTTGATGAAATTAACAATAATTTATTAAATGCTGATCAAAAATGGATTCTAGAACATACAAGTTTCATTTGTGATATTCAAATAAGTGGTAATCCAACTACTATTCATGCTGGTGATAGACATATTTGTTCTAGTGAAAGTGAAACTTTAAAATATATTAATCATGAAATAATTAAACAAAATGATTCTTTACTATTAAAAATAAAACAAAGAAACTCACAAATAGAAGTTATTTCTTTTTATGAAGAATATAAAAAAGTAATTCGTTGTTGGACACAAGTTACAAATATTTCTAACAATGAATTAGCTTTAGAATATGTTTCTTCTTTTTGTAAATATGACTTAACTAGTTTTAATAATTATGATCATATTTCTTTTTTCCTTCCTCATAATTCTTGGTTTTTAGAATGTCAATGGAAAGAATTTTCTTTATCATCTTTAGGTATTGTTTCTCCAAATATGATAAAAACTTTTAAAAAATTTTGTATTTCTAATACAGGTAATTGGTCCACTAAAAACTATTTACCAATGGGGTTAATAAAAGATCAAGATAAATACTTTTTATTTCAAATAGAAGCTAATGGTTCTTGGTCTTATGAATTAGGTGATTATTGTAAAACAACTTCTTTACATCTATCAGGACCCACCTTACAAGAAAATGGTTGGAGTAAAATTTTATTACCAAATGAAATTTTTGAAAGTGTAAAAGTGGCTATTACTAAAGATAATTCTATACAAGATATTTTTGATAATATCACATTATATCGAAGAAAAATTTCTACTTCTTTAGATCACGAATTACCAATTATCTTTAATGAATATATGTTTGCTTCTTGGAATGATCCTTCTAAAGAAACCGCTCTCGCTTTAGCGCCACTTGCTAAAAAATTAGGCGCAGATCATTTTGTTATTGACTGTGGTTGGCATGATGAAGAAAAAAATCCTTTTTATCATGTTGGAAAATGGAAAGAAAGTAAAACAAAATATCCAGATGGTTTAATTAACACTTTAAATTACTTAAGAAGTTTAGATTTGAAAGTTGGATTATGGTTAGAATTAGAAGTTGTCGGCTATCTAGGTGATGCTAAAAATTTATATACTGATGATTGTTTCTTCCAAAGAGATAATAAACCACTTATTATTTCTAATCGTTATCAATTAGATTTAAGAAATGAAAAAGTTTTTAATCATTTATTATTTATTATCGATGAATTAATGGAAAAATATCATTTAGATTATATTAAATTTGATTACAATATTGAACCTGGTGTTGGAACATCCTTAAATTCTTCTTCACTTGGAGATGGTCTTTTACAATATAATAGAAAATACCATTATTTTATTGATTGCATTAAAAAGAAATATCCTTCTTTAGTCATTGAATCGTGCGCAAGTGGAGGTAATAGATTAGATTACTATAGTTTAAATAATGTTAATTTATGTTCTACTTCCGATCAAACTGATTATGCTATTTATCCATATATTATTGCTAATATTTTAACAGCTGTTTTGCCTGAACAAGCTGGTATTTGGTCTTATCCAAAAAGTGAATTAATGGATAAAGTTGATGATGAATGTATTGTTATGAATATGGTAAATTCTTTTATTGGGCGAGTACATTTAGCAAGTAAATTATATCTATTACCACAAAATCAACAAGATTTAATTAAAGAGGCTCTTGATTTATATAAAAAAGCAAGTTTATTACATAAAGACTCATTGCCATATTTTCCAATTGGTTTAGCACAATATAATGATAATTATTTAGCATTTGGTTATAAAAATAATGAAAAAGGTTATTTATGTGTTTATAACATGCATGATAATAAAGAAATCACTTTTACTTTAAATAATATTAAAACTTTAAAATTAGTTTATCCATCTACTTTAAAAACTGATTTTAAATTTATTAATAACAAATTCACATGGAAAGTAGATTCTTCTTTACAAGCAAGGATCTTCTATTTCGAGGAGAAATAATGTAAAAAATAATTTGTTTATTATCTTTTAATAATAATCTATTAATTAACAAAGTTTATGCAGATGAAAATATTAATAACTTTGAAGAATTACCAAATAATTATGAACTATTTTCTAGATCTGATGTTTCTAATACTAATATTAGTTTTGAAAACCAAGAAATGATTATTGCTCATAATAATATTAATGTAAAAAATAAACAATATTTTGGTAGCCTATTAAGATTAGATAAAAATAAATATTATCAAATCCTTAAAAGAAGTAATTGAAGAATATGATTTTTATGATCACATTGTCGCTATTAGTTTTTATCTTGAAAACTTAAAAGAAATGAAAAGATTACTTCCTGAAATACCAACTGCTTATTTAGGACAAGTAACAAGTAAAAAATTTGTCGAAGCTTTAAAAATTATGGGTGAATATAATACTGGTGTTGATACAAATAAAATGTCTGATGCAAATTTTAATGAACAATATTTAAAAGACCACGGACTAGTAGGTTATTATTGGACTTATGGAACTCAACAAGATTATGAAAAAGCTTCTTTACTAGGTTTAGTAGGACTAGCTTTTGATGAAGCGGATACTATTGCTAAAACTATTAAATATATTACCGCTGACGATTTTATAACTAATGAAGAAATAAAAATCAATGGTATTGTTAATATTAATACTCACCTCTACGATAAAACAATGATTGAAGAAACTGGAGAAATATTTTATCTTGAAGAATATGATGATTATTATTTAGCAATTTGTAAATATTCTTCTTCAAATAGAACTTTCTATTCTAATCAAATAAAAATCACTAAAGAAATCAAACAAGAAGAACCTATTGAAGAAAATAAAACCAATGTACCTTTAGTAGTTACTATTTCTGTTTCTAGTGTATTTTTATTCGGATTAGCAATTTTCTTTATCATTAAATTTATTAAAAAATAAATATCCCAGTGCCTTTCCACTGGGATATTACTAAGCAATTTGTTTAGTTAATAAACTACTTGCATCTTCA
>FR889385.1:0-5525 GCA_000432895.1 Firmicutes bacterium CAG:449
CACCTGTAGCCAGTGCGACGAGCACAAAGAAAATATATCTTACGACTATCCTTACTGAGCTGTATCCAAGTGTTTTCAAACAGGCGATTTGAGAACGTTCCTCATCCATAAGTCGCATCATAGATGATAATACGACTAGAAGCGTTACAGCGATGAAAATGATCATTAAAATATTGCCTATTCCACGTACTTTGTCCGCGCTAGCGATAACCGATTTGAAACTATAATTATCGTAAAGCGTAATTATGCGCACATCTTCGCCTAAAAGTCTAGTCAATTCGATTTTTTCTTTTTCGATGTATTTTTCGTAACCAGAGGAAAATGATTTGAACAAATTACGTTTTTCCGCTTTTATATATAGATCGCCTTTCGGTAGAAAATCGCAGATTTTAGTTGGGCAATATAAAATATTTTCGAGTAAATCGAGTTTATTGATTTCTGTCATGTTATCAGGAACTTCGGTATCTTCCGGATTGTTATAACTTGGCTCTCCATCTTTACCGAATGTCAGTGGACTTTTAACTATTCCTTTAATAGTAACGTTTATTTTATGTGAAAACGGCAAATTGAGTGTTTTTTTGAGATCTATTTCTATCTTTTCGCCGATTGAGTAGCCTTTTATTATGTTATCTTTTACTTCGGCGTAAACGCAATTTTCATCGTCGCTATTTATCTTTTCGCCTTCAACAAGTTCTAACTCGTTGATTTTGGTATTTTCAAGATCAAGAAAGTACAGTCTAAGCGATCTTTTTTCGCTCATCTGTATATCAAAAGACATTCCTGTTTCTACATTGTTTTCACCATAACGATATTTTACCGCGGAAATTTGTTCGTCGGTAAAACCGCCTGTTTTACTTTTCACGATAAAATCACTTACATTTTGTTTTGTATAATAATTCTCTATGCTGTCCTTTATCATATCGGTAGGTGAACCGATACCCGAAATAAAACCTATCGAGATAAGAACAATACCTATAAGAGAAAGAAGCCGTATAAGATGTTTTTTGAACATCCTGCGGACTGTTTTCAAGTATGTTTTCACCATTCTATCTCCTCAACTGATTTTGGATTATCGTTTGTTTCAATACTCTCAATTTTTCCACTTTTTATCTTTATTACTTTATCAGCCATATCTTTAAGTGCGGCATTGTGTGTTACGATAATGACAAGTTTATTTCTTTCGCGGGATAAATCCTGTAAAAGCTTCAGTATCTTTTTTCCAGTAACATAATCTAGCGCGCCAGTTGGCTCATCGCATAATATCAACTTGGGGTTTTTAGCAATTGCCCGAGCGATGGAAACTCTTTGCTGCTCTCCGCCGGAAAGTTCTGATGGAAAGTTGTCGAGTCTATCGCCGAGTCCCACTGATTCAAGAACAGTTTTCGGATCGAGATGGTCATCGCATATTTCAATGGCGATTTCCACGTTTTCAAGTGCGGTAAGGTTAGGCATAAGATTATAGAACTGGAAAACAAAACCTACATCATGACGCCGATAATCGGTCAGTTGTTTTTTATTGAATGAAGTAATATTTTTTCCATCAAGAACAATTTCGCCGCCAGTCGCTGTGTCCATTCCTCCTAAAAGGTTTAGAAGAGTTGTTTTACCTGCGCCGGATGCACCGAGAATCACCACGAATTCGCTTTCGTTCAAATCGAACGAAACATTTTCTACGGCATGTACGGACAAAGAACCAGTATGATATTCTTTTCTTACATTTTTAAGCGATAATATTTTCATAACTCACCTCCATTAAATTAGTAGTATTAATATAGTATTTGTACTGTGCTTTTTTTTAAATATTTCTTGCTGGTAATATTTCTCAAATTGACTTATAACAAAGATTAAAAGGCAATTGTGAGCCATATTTAATGACTTTTATATTTTTAAATTAAATCAAAAGAATAAAGCAAAATAGTAAAATTATTTAATTGATTAGAAGATAAAATTAGATACTAATAGAATTATCGAAACGAACATGTGATTATTATTCATCTTGTAAAAAAATTAGAAATAGAAAGAAATCGTGAAATTTTTATTTTCTAAAAGAAAAATCTATTATAACACTTATAATATACCACAAAATTCAGTTTTTTTCAATTTATTAGTTTTATAAAAGAAATTAATTTGTCAATTAATAAATTATATTGTTATAAGTAATTTAGCAAAAATATTTATTGATTATAATTATTGAAGTGCTAAATTTTGAAAAAAGAATGATAAATATCGAGTTATTATTGCTTATATGTACAATTTTAGCTAATAAAAAAAGGTTGATTTTACTCAACCTTAATCAGCTGTTTTTAGAACTTTTGCTTCGTATTTCTTTCTTTCAGAATAATTTAAAATTTTCTTTCTCATACGATAAGTAGAAGGAGTAATTTCAAGTAATTCATCAGAATTAATATAATCTAAGCATTCTTCCATTGACATTTTACGAGGTGATTTTAAGACAACAGTAAAGTCTTTAGAAGCTGAACGCATATTTGTTTTTTCTTTTTCTTTAGTAACAGTAACACCTAAATCAGAGTTATATTTATTTTCACCAACAATCATACCTTCATATACTTGAATTCCTGGAGAAATGAACATTGTTCCTCTTTCTTCAGTGTGTTCAATTGCATATGGAGTAGCTTGACCTGAATCAACTGCGACAAGAACACCTATTGCTCTTTCGCCAACATTCATCTTTAACATTGGTCTATATTCTTTGAAAGTATGGTTAATAATTCCATATCCTTTAGTCATCGTTAAGAAGTTATTAACAAAGCCTAATAATCCTCTAGAAGGAACTACATATGTGACTCTAACTTGGTTTTCATTATAAACCATATGAATCATTTCACCACCTCTAGATGATAGTGAATCGATAACAGAACCTAAATATTCTTCTGGAACATCAATTTGGACATCTTCAAATGGTTCACATTTAACTCCATCAATTTCTTCAATAATAACTTGTGGTTTTGATACTTGAAGTTCAAAACCTTCACGACGCATATTTTCAATTAAAATAGATAGATGTAATTCGCCACGTCCAGAAACAATGAAATTTTCAGAATTAACAATTCTTTCAACTTTTAAAGAAACATCTCTTTGAACTTCTTTAAATAATCTTTCTTCGATTTTTGAGCAAGTTAATAATTTTCCTTCAAGGCCAGCAAATGGAGAAGTATTAACACCAAATGTCATTTGTAAAGTAGGTGGATCAATTCTAAGTAATGGTAATGGATCAACTGCATTTAATTCACAAACTGTTTCACCAACATTAATATCTTGAATACCAGCAATTGCGACAATATCACCAGCTTTTGCTTCTTTTACTTCAATTCTATTTAAACCAAAATAGCCAAATAATTTTTGAATTCGACAAGTTTTTACACTTCCATCTAATCTAGATAAAGAAACTGTTTCTCCTTCATGGATTGTTCCTCTTTTAACTAAACCAACTCCAATTTTACCAACGAAATCTGAGTAATCAAGTAAAGCAGGTTGGAATTGAAGAGGTTTATCTAATTCAACTTGAGGTTCAGGAATTTCAGAAATGATTGTTTCAAAAATTGGATCCATACCAGGAGCTTGATCTTCAAGTTTTGGTGAATAAGATGAAGTTCCTTTTAAAGCAGAGCAATAAACGGTTTTGAATTCTAATAAATCATCATCTGCGCCTAATTCAATAAATAAATCTAAGACTTCATCAACAACTCTAGAAGGATCTGCATTAGGTCTATCAACTTTATTGACTACGACAATTGGTTTAACATGTGCTTCAAGAGCTTTCTTTAATACGAATCTTGTTTGAGGCCTTGTTCCTTCGAAAGCATCGACAACAAGAACCACTCCATCAACCATGTGCATAATTCTTTCAACTTCGCCACCAAAGTCAGCGTGACCTGGAGTGTCTAAGATATTAATATGATAGCCATTATAATCTAAAGCAGTAGTTTTAGCTAAGATTGTAATACCTCTTTCTCTTTCAATATCATTACTATCAAGAGCACGATCTTGAACTTTTTCGTTATCTCTAAAAGTATGTGAGTTAACAAGTAATTGATTAACAAGTGTTGTTTTACCATGGTCAACATGGGCAATAATTGCAACGTTTCTAATATTCATGGATTTTACCTCCGCCTAAAAGATTATAATTCAATAAAAAAAATCTTTAAACAAAAACTTGCTTAAAGATTTAAAAAATTTATAAATTTATTTATAATTTGTCGATATCAATAATATTTGCAATAATAATTGGTTGTTTTTTTGTTTCTTTTCTAATATATTTTGAAATTTTATCGGTTATTTTGTTGATAAATTCTTTTTCTTTTCCTTCATAGTAATTAGTAATGCTTGTATGTAAAGCATCTTCAAAAATAGAATTAATTTGTTTAACAACATTTTCTGAATCTTTTAAGAAAACAAATCCACGCATTTGTACATCTTGAGAAGTGATAATTTTCTTTTGTGAAGAAGAAATAACGGCACCTAAAATGATAACCCCATCAGTAGCCATTGCTATTCTTTCTTGAATAACTGAATCAACAACATTACCTACACCAATTCCATCAACCATAATATCACCATTTTCAATTACAGTTTTAAAATCAGGTTTAGCAATTCCATTTTCAATATTTAAAATCATTCCATTATCGAAAATAAAAATGTTGTTGTGGTTATATCCTTTATTTAATGATAAGGCAATTTTAGCATTATTCATTAATTGACGATATTCACCTTTAATTGGTAAATAATATTTAGGTTCAAGCATCGTAATTAACATTTTCAAATCTTCTTCATGGGCATGCATTGAGCAAATTTCTTTTCTTGTTAAATTGATTACATGTGCACCTGTTTTATAGGCATTATCAATTGCTTTAATAGAAATTTTTTCAGTACCAGCAACCCCTGGACAGGCAATAATAAATGTATCATTTTCATTAAATGTTAAATTATTTACTAATTCACCATTAGTGAAAGAAATAATTGATTGGAAAACATCTTCTCCACATCCATCAATTAACACTAAAACATCTTGTTCTCTTAAACGATTTATTTCGCTAATATTAGCTCTATTATTTGCAGGAATTGAATACATTGATTCAAGTAATTCATGAGAAAATAATTTTTCTACTTCATCAGTTAAAAAGATAATTTTTTTATTAGCTTTAACAGCAAGTTCAATAATTTCTCTTAAGTTATATAAGTTTTGAGAATAAACAGAAATAAAAATTCTTCCTTTTGATTCTAAAAATTCTCTTTGAATATGTTGAGTGATACGATGATTTGGTGAAGCATGACCTGGCTTATCAGCATCACATGATTCAGAGAAAAGTATAAGTATTTTCTTCTTTAATGATAAAGTTGTTAATAATTTAAAATCCATTTGATTTGTAGAAGGCGCACCAAAATCAATAATGAAATCAGAAGCGTAGAAAATATAACCTTCATCAGTATCAATAGCAACTGATAATGTGCCAGGAACAGAGTGAGTCATATTAATAAAAACAAATTCACGGTTATTAATTATAGTT
>FR889385.1:5580-8062 GCA_000432895.1 Firmicutes bacterium CAG:449
AATTGGTTTTAAACCATAGATTAAAGTTTTACTTTTAATTAATTCCGCGGTTAATTTTGAACAATATATTGGAGCGGGTACTTTTCTATAAATATAAGGTAATGCACCCATTTGATCATCATGAGCATGCGAAATAATATAGCATTTAACCCTGTCAGCATTTTCTTTTAAATAATTATAATTTGGGATAATACAATCGACACCAGGGACTCTTTTATCTGGAAATTTGATACCAGCATCTAATACATAAATATCGTCATTAATCTCGATTATTGACATATTTTTACCATTTTCGTCAAGACCGCCTAACGAAAAGAATTTGATTTTATCAGACATTATAAAACTCCTTCTTGAATTTCAAATATAGTATAACCAAAGAAATATATTTAATCAATTGTAAAAAATATTTTTTAAAAATAATTTATTTGCTTTACAAATAGATATTTTTTGTTTACAATAGTCTAGCAGTTGGCGATTATGGTGAAGTGGTTAACACATCTGGCTGTGAACCAGACATGCGTCAGTTCGATTCTGATTAATCGCCCCATTTAGTTTTATAGAGTTTGATGTAGTAAAATATGTCAAACTTTTTTTGTTTTTACAAGGGTTCAATTTAGAACTAAAGTTTGATTTTAGCTTTGTATAAAGTTCAGCTATTATATTGCTTTAATGGATTATTCATGATGCAATCAATACAAAAGTAAGGACAAAAACGGCTCTAATTCTATATTAAAGGAATAATTGTTATAATAAATAGAGTATATTATTTAAATCAAATAATTTCAAAAATGTGGAATGGTAACATTAAAGTTATCACGGTTATAAGCAAGGGTGCTAAATTATATTAAAACTGTTTCTATCAGGCATTTAGTTTTATAGAGTTTGATTAGTAAAATATGTCAAACTTTTTTTACTATTAGTTAGAAAACGAAAACTAGATATTATAGAATGGCTTTGGTTAATTATTTAATTAACAGTAATCAATTTATTATATCTTAGTAGTTTGACTTTTGGGGTGCAAATTGATATAATTAATATAGAAAAACACCCCAAAAGGAGATACTGCCATGAATAATCAGCATTTGCAAATTCAAACATTGTTAGAGCAAAGAGCAGAAATTAATGCAAGATTAAATTTGATTCCATATGATGGTTCTATTGAAATTAAAGATAGAGATGGTAAAAAATATCTTTATATTAGAAAACGTGTTTTAGGTCGAAATACATCTACTTATATTGATTCATATTCTGATGAACTATTTGCTTCAATTTCTAGATTATTAAAAGATAGGAAAGAATATAAGAAGCAAATTAGAAAAATAAATAATGAATTAGCAAAGTTAGGTTATACTGAACAAGAATTATCTTCTAGAGTTTTATTAAATATTGATTTTGCTAGAGCTAATATGAAATCAAATATATATGATCAAGCTATTCTTGAAGGCATTGCTACTACATTTTCTGATACTGAAACAATTATTGAAAATGGAAAAGTTAGTGGAATGACTCCAACAGATGTACAAAAAATATTAAATTTAAAACATGCATGGGAATTTATTATGGATAAAGATGTTGTAGCATCTAAATCAAGTTATCCAATACTTTGTTATATAGCTAGTCTTGTAAATGAAGGATTCTATACTTATGGCGGTAGAATTAGATGTGTTCCTGTAACAATTGGAGGTACATCTTATATTCCACCACTACCTATAGAAAACGTTATTAAAGAAGAGATTGAAAAAATATTAAATAAAAATGAAGAGCCAATTAACATAGCAATTGAACTTTGTTTATATTGTATGAAAACTCAAATTTTTAATGATGGAAACAAAAGAGCATCAGTAATATTTGCTAACCACTTTTTAATTTCAAAAGGAGCAGGATTATTAGTTATTCCAGAGAACAAAGTTCCTGAATTTAAGAAAATATTAGTTGCTTATTATGAAGATAGAGATAATGGTGAAATATTAGAATTTATGAAAAAATATTGTTGGAAAAACTTTTGATAGGGTGCAAAAATATTTAATCAAAATTAACTTGTAAAATTGATAAGTTATAGGGGGTTAGCATGAAATTAAAAATTATTAAAGGTAGTGTAGTATTTGCTGATTGCGATGCGATTGTTAATGCAGCAAATGATAGATTACAAGGTGGAGCTGGTGTTTGTGGCGCTATATTTCAAAATGCAGGTTGGAAAGATTTGCAAGCAGAATGTGACGCTATTGGCGGTTGTAGAACAGGTCATGCAGTAATGACAAATGGCTATAAATTAAAAGCAAAACTATTATTCATGCAGTAGGACCTCAAGATGGAAATGCTGGTAAATTAAAAGGTGCATTTTATAATTCGCTTGTTCTTGCTGATTCTAATAATCTAAAAACAATAGGTATGGTTCCTATTGCTGTTGGTATTTATGGTTTCCCTTTAGCACAATGTGCGGATATAGCGGTTAGAGTTATTTTAGGATTTAAAGCAAAATCTC
>FR889385.1:8067-14863 GCA_000432895.1 Firmicutes bacterium CAG:449
AAGCAAAATCTCTACAAACCTGCTATATGTATTGTTATAACGATAATGAATTTGATGAGTTCTCTAAAGCTTTAGAAAAATATGATATTTAATTTATTGAAATTATAATTGTATAAAAAAATATTAAAATTAAATAATTGTTTTATAAAAAAACTCAATAGTTTGATATAAAGAAAATAATGTATCAAACATTTTTCATTTTTGAAATTATTGGTGCGATTTTTGTTTTACGTGATTCGAAAATATAAGATTTTTTTGGGAAAAAGTAAGGATTTATATATAATTATTTAGAAACTACATTGCAATTTTATTAAAAAAACAATACAATTTAAGTAAATTGCAATAACATCAACGGAGGGGGTAAAATGCATAATGCTGATTACACTACTGAATATGAAGTGGAAAATAAATTTATTGATATAATTAAAAGAAACTGGTACACTTTTTCACCTATTTCATCATATGAAGATTTAGTTCTAAATTTTAGAAATAAATTAAATCAACTTAATAAAGATATTCTTGGTGATGAAAAACTTTCAAATACTGAATTTAAAGAAATTTTAATTTACCTTGAAAGCAAAAATATATTCGATGCATCACAATTGATAAGAGAAAATGCTGGAAAAGGAAAAATTGACATAATTAAAAGAAATGGAAATCCTTTGTATTTAAAACTTGTAGATCTGAAAAATATAGAGAACAATCGTTTTGAAGTTGCACATCAAATAAAAACAGTAGGAGAGTATTCTGGACGTTTTGATGTAACATTGCTAATTAATGGCCTACCATTTGTTCAAATAGAATTAAAAAAGCCAGGAGTAGAAATTAATCAAGCGTTTAATCAAGTTTTAAGATATAAGCGTGATGGAAATTATAGAGGCTTATTTAATTTCATTCAATTGTTTGTTATTTCAAACGAACAGCATACAAGATATTTTTGTAATAATGATGTACAAATTTATAAGAGCAATTGTTTTGTTTGGACAAACTTACAAAATGAAGCTATTAATCTTTTATATGATTTTGAAGAGAATTTTTTATTTTGTCCATTCTTATTTAGAATGGTTTTTGATTATATGATTGATAGTGCCTCTCAAAGAAAACTATTTATAATGAGACCATATCAGGTTTATGCATTTGAAGCATTAAAAGAAAGATGCTTGAAAGAAGAAAAAAATGGATATTGTTTCCACTCTACTGGATCAGGTAAAACATTAACTTCATTTAAGTTTGCATTTGAAATGAGTAAACGTCCTGAAATTGATAAAGTTTTCTTCTTAGTTGATAGAAACGACCTTGACGATAAAACTGTAGATGATTTCAGTTCATATATGTCTTCATCAACTGATGAATTTACTAATATTAAAAAAACCGACGATTTGATTAAGAAAATAAAAAGTAATGATAAGCTAATCATTTCAACAATAAACAAAATGTCAAATGCTTTAAAAGGAAGACATATTGATGACCTTAAAGCATATAAAGATAAAAAAATCATTTTCATGTTTGATGAATGTCATAGATCTCAAGCTGGTGAAATGAGAAAAACTATCGACAAGTATTTTACTAACGCTTTATTTTATGGGTTCACAGGAACTCCTATTTTTGATGAAAATGATGAGGTTACTGAGAATACAAAATTGACAGCTTTATATTTTGGTAAGCCAGTTCACACCTATACTTTAAAAGAAGCAATTGGCGATAGAAATGTACTACCTTTATGCATTGATTATGTAAAGACAGTTAAGATGAATGACCAACTATTCCTTTTAGATAAAGAAGTAAAAGGAATTGATTATGATGAAGCATTACTTGATGATAGAAGATGCAAAGTAGTTGCAGATGATATATTAGGGCATTATGAATCTAAAACCTCTGGAAAGCGTTATAATGCTATTTTAGCGTGCCAATCTATAGCTCTTTTAATTAAGTATTATAAATTACTTTTACAAAACAAACAAAATATTAAAATTGCTGCTATTTATTCTTATGATCCAAATGAAGATTGTAAAGAAGGCGATAGTCCGGTTATTGCGAAGGATGAACTTGCTAAAATTATTGATGAATATGATAAAAGACCAGAAAATAATGCAAACTTCACCTTAAATACGTACAAAGCTTATGAAAGAGATGTGATAAGCAATTTTAGAAATAAAAACATTGATATTTTACTTGTTGTTGATAAATGCCTTACTGGTATGGACTTTGTTAGATGTAACACATTGTACTTAGATAAATCAATGAAAATGCATGGATTAATTCAAGCAATTTCAAGAACCATCCGTACAAATGATGAGCAAAAAATTTGTGGTAATGTAATATGTTATCAAACATCAAGAAAAACAATGGATGACGCATTGGCTCATTTTAATAATGATGAAGATGTATATAATGACGTTACTTTAAAACCTCTTGAAGACCTTGTTAATGAATTGAATGCAAAATATGCTGAATGTAAAGGTAAGAAAAGACTTGCATCTTCAAAATCAGAAAAAGATCAGTTAGAATTTGTTAATTCATTTAGAGAATTGATGCATATTTATAATCAAATTATTAATTATGTTGATTTTGACATTGAAAAGACAGAGATGGATATGAAAACATATTTTGAACTTCAAGGTTTATATAAAGATATTTACAACCAAATTAAACCAGTTGCTCATAAAGAATCTATCCTTGATGATATTGATTTTGAAATCCAGCTTTTAGGAAGAACTAAGGTTAATTTTGATTATCTTGTTGAACTTCTAATAAGATATCGTGATGAAAAAGGCGATAAGAAAAAAACTAGAAGTAAAGTTAATAAGGTTGTAATGGAAATCAATGACAAATCTAAGAGAGAATTAGTAATGAGGTTTGTTAATCACTTCATGGATGAAGATATTGATGGTTTGTATAAAGATCCAATAGTAGAATATGAAAACTTTATTAATAATGAGAAGGATAAGGAATTACAAGCAATTGCTGACCAATTCTCTATTGATAAGGAAAGTTTGATAAAAATAAGTGATGATTATTCTTTTTATCAAGATGATATTGGTCTAAATAGAGATGTTACTACGCTTTTAAGCTCAAATAATGATATAGATATAACTAAGAGAATTTCAATTATTACTCAACTTCCAGGAATGATTAAAGGCTTCTTTGATAAATTCAATGATATAACAATTTATTAAAACTTTGAAATTTATGTAAATTACATATTGACAAAATAAATATTTAGAAGTATGATATTTATGTAAATTACAAGGAGGAGATTACAAAATGTTTCTTGAAGAAATAGCAGATATAACTCAAGGCAGCATTCTTACTAGAATAAAAGATACTAGAGGAACGGCTTTTAAAGCATTTACAATGCAACAGTTAAGCTATTATATTAATGCCAGTGATACACCAGGATTATTCAATGAAATTGTAGTTAATAATGATAAAATTGGAAATCTATGTATTGCTAAAGAAAATGATATTTTAGTTGGACTCGCATCTGGTAAAGCAATGAAGGTATCTAAAGAAGATGATGGTTGCGTTGTTTTATCCAATTTCATTAGGATTAGATTAAAAGATATTGAAAAATTTGATCCTGACTTTATATGCTGGATATTCAATGAAAATATAGATACTCAAAAATACTTTGCGTCACAAACACAAGGTTCAGCAAGAGTATCAATTATTCCTTTATCTTTTATTAAATGCTTAAATGTAGATTTGATACCATTCGAACAACAAAAGAAAATAGGAAGAATTTATCAGTTGCAAAAAGAAAAAGTTAAATTAGTATTAAAGAAAGAAAAGATAAAATCCGCAATAATAGGAAAAGAATTATTTGAAATTTATAAGAATCATAACATGGAGGAAAAATAAAAATGAGTAACGTTGAAATTGAAATTACACAAAAAAGAGAATTACATACCAAACTATGGAAAATGGCTAATTCTCTAAGAGGCAACATGGATGCCAATGAATTTAAGGATTATATTTTAGGTTTGATTTTCTATCGATACATCTGTGAACATGAGGAAAGTGAATTTAAAGATAAACTTCATATAGGAATTGAAGAATTATATAAAACTAATCCAGCACAATGTCGTGATATAGCTATTTTAAATTTAGGATTAGGCTATTTTATTGAACCACAATATCTTTTTGATAGAATGGTTGAAACAATTAAAACTGGCGATTTTGAACTTGAAATTTTAAGTAATGCTTTTAAAGCATATTCAAATTCTACAAAGGGACAAGAGAGCGAAGAACAATTGTCAAAATTGTTTAATGATGTTAATTTGACATCAGATAAATTAGGCTCAACTTATAAAGAAAAAGGTGAACTAATTGGAAAATTAATCATTGCAATTGATGAAATTAATTTTGATTTCATGAATAGTAAAATTGATTTATTAGGTGATGCTTATGAATATCTTATCGGACAATTTGCAGCATCTGCTGGTAAAAAAGCTGGAGAATTCTATACACCACAACAAGTTTCAAAATTATTAAGTATGATTGTTACTAAAGATTTAACTGATGTAAAGTGTATAAGCGACCCTGCATGTGGTTCAGGTTCATTATTAATTCAAGTTGCTGATAGATTAAAAGAAAAAGATGGTAAATTCATTCACATTTATGGTCAAGAATTGAATACTACAACTTGTAACTTAGCAAGAATGAATATGCTTGTTCATAAGGTTGATTTTAATAAATTTACTATTCATCAAGGTGATACATTAAAAGCACCAAGTGCTGACCAAAGAGAATATGGAAAGATGGATATTGTTGTAGCTAATCCACCATTTAGTGCAAACTGGGATCCAAATTCAACTATGGAAAAGGATGATAGATTTAGTGGAGCAGGAAAATTAGCACCAAAATCTTATGCTGATTATGCATTTGTTGAACACATGGTTAATAGCTTAAGTGCAAATGGATGTATGGCAGTTGTTTTACCTCATGGACCATTATTTAGAGGTAATGCAGAAGGTGTTATAAGACAATATTTAGTTGAAACAAGAAATTATCTTGATACTGTTATTGGCTTGCCTGAAAATTTATTCTATGGTACAACAATTGCAGCATGTATTTGTGTATTTAAGAAAAATAAAACTGATAGAAATGTTTATTTTATTGATGCATCTAAATATTTTGAAAAAGGTAAAAATCAAAACATTTTAAGAGATGAAGACATCCAAAGAATAATGGATGCTTATGCTTCAAAGAAAGATATTGATAAGTATGCTCATTTAGCTTCTATTGAAGAATTACAAGAAAATGAATTCAATCTGAATATTCCTCGTTATGTTGATACTTTTGAAGAAGAAGAGGAAATTGATTTAAATGAAGTGATGGCTGAATATCATCGTCTTGATGAAGAAGATAAAAAAATTACAGAAGAATTGAACAAATATTTAGAAGAATTAGGCTTACCAAAGTTTTAAGAGGAGGGTTATTATAATGTCAGAAAATAACGAAATTAAGGAGCCCTTAAATAAAAACTATAAGGTACCGAAATTAAGATTTCCAGAGTTTAATGATGAATGGAATAATTTAAGATTAGGAGATATTTTGAAAATACAAAACGGAAAAGATCAAAAAGAAATTGAAATATCATCTGGTATATATAAAATTTATGGAACTGGTGGAGTTATTGGTTATACAAATAATTTTCTTTATAACAAAGAATCAGTTGGTATTGGAAGGAAAGGTACGATTAATAGACCATTTTATTTCAATGAACCTTTTTGGACTGTTGATACTTTATTTTGGAGCAAAATAAAAGAAAAGAATTTTCCAAAATTTATTTACTATTTGTTTTTTACAATAGATTGGAATAAATTAAATCAATCAACGGGAGTTCCTAGTTTAACAAGTCACGTTATAGAACACCAAAAAATAGTTATTCCTAAATTAGATGAGCAAAAGAAAATTGCCATGTTTTTCACAATAATTGATAAAAAAATCGATGTAATCAATTCTAAATTATCTATCCTTAAAAAGTATAAAGAAGGATTCACAAAAAGACTGACAAAAACTTTAAATACTGATGAAATTGCATTATCAAATATCTGCTCTATAACTACAGGAAAAATGGATGCTAATGCGATGAATCCAGAGGGAAAATATAAGTTCTTTACTTGTTCTCGTGAAGATTATTTTATAGATACTTATGCATTTGATTGTGAAGCTTTGCTAGTATCTGGAAATGGTGAAGTAGGTTTAACTAAATATTACAATGGTAAATTTAATGCATATCAAAGAACGTATGTGCTTTACAATTTGAAAAAAAATGCTAAATTTATTAAATTATTTATTGATTTACAAATTAATACTATAATTAGAAAAGAAACAAATAAAGGTGCTATGCCATATATAAGATTAACTACATTTAATAAAATTATGATTCCTAATATTGATCCATCATTAGAATATTTAATTTCAATAACAATTGATAAAATAGATAAAAAAATAGAACTCCTACAAAACCACGCAAGAGTTCTAAATAATATTAAAAATAATTTATTAGGTTCTTTATTTATATAAACATTTGTTTAAGAAGTAATTTTTTAATAATTAATATTCTTTCTAAGATATTTTCATAATTTCTAATTGCCTTATCAATTAAATTAAAAGATTTGGCGATTTTTTTATTATCTACCTTTGGTATTCTTATCATACCTAAGTATTGCCTATCTATATTTTTTAAACCTGTCCCTGTGAAGCCTACATAAGTAATCTTATTTTCTAATGATTGCAAATAATTACATAAAACAATAGTTTCTTCATCACTTTGACATCTAAAGCAAAT
>FR889386.1:0-5722 GCA_000432895.1 Firmicutes bacterium CAG:449
TACGTGTTAATTTTTGACGTATACGATAGATCTCATTAATAGTTTACTTTAAGAAACTATTTTCTATAATGTATAATAAAAATATTTGTTTAAAAATAAGTGGTAAACCATTATTGATAATGTTATCCAAGAAATAATGTTGTTATATTTAGCTAGCCCATCACAATTATATAAAGTAAATAATTGAAGTATTGTAACATGCCAATTAGAAAAAGCAAAAAATCTATTATTTTAAATGATGATATAAATAAATATATTTAACTTTAATCATTGACAAGTTAGTTATCACTAACTATAATTTAATCACAAGTTAGTCTTTTCTAACTAGTAAGGGGAATTACTATATGTCACTAATAACTATGACTAATGTTTCAAAAAAATATTTAGTTGGTGATCATCAATTTAACGCATTAAAAAATGTTAATTTAACAATTGCTGAAGGAAAAGTTGTTGTTATACTCGGACCATCTGGTGCAGGTAAATCAACATTATTAAATTTATTAGGTGGGTTAGATAATCCGTCAGAAGGAAAAATTATCGTAAATAATGAAAACATTGAAAATTATTCTGATAATGAGTTAGCAAATTATCGAGCCAACACTGTAGGGTTTGTTTTTCAATTTTATAATTTAATTCCTACCTTAACAGTTCATGAAAATATCTCATTAGTTAAAGAAATATCACCTAATCCATTATCTGCAAATGAAATGTTAAAAGAAGTTGGTTTACTTGACCATGCTAAAAAATTTCCAAGTGAATTATCAGGCGGTGAACAACAACGTGTTTCTATTGCTCGTGCTTTAGCTAAAAATCCAAAAATTCTACTTTGTGATGAACCAACAGGCGCATTAGATTCTGAAACAGGAGTTATGGTTTTAAAATTATTATTAAAAATGGCTAAAGAATATAATAAAACAGTAATTATTGTTACTCATAACCAAAACATTGCAAAAATTGGTGACATCACAATTAAAGTAAAGAATGGTCAAATAGTGAGTGTAGAGAATAATTCTTCTCCAACACCTATTGATAGTGTGGAGTGGTAAATTATGCTATTTAAAAAATTAATACGTACTTTCTTTAAATACAAAGCACAATTTATCTCCATGATTATCATGGTTGTTTTAGGAATTGGAATTTTTGCTGGATTTAACGCTGAATGGTATTCAATTGAAAAAGATACCACTAATTTTTTTAAAGAAACAAACCTTGCTGATTATCGTATCTATAATGAAAAAAAATCTTTTTCAGAAGATGATTTAAATAATGTTTTATCGATTGATGGCATTGATAAAGCTACAAGATATATTTGTATCGACACCTCCGAAAGTAAAGAAGATGATATTATTAAGCTTGCTATATCAGAAAACTTTACTGTTTCTAATTTTAAATTAATGGAAGGTAATCCTTACAACAAACAAAATAGTAATGCTGTTTGGTTAAGCCAAAAATATGCTTTAAATAATAATTATAAAGTAGGTGATAAAATTACCTTAAAATATGGTAGTGTTACTAAGACTTTAAATATTGAAGGTATTTGTTTATCTAGTGAATTTTTAATTAACACTCATGGAACAGCTTTAATGCCTGATTATAATAAAGTTGGATATGCTTATTCAACACCTGCTTTTTATGAAGAATTATCAAACGAATTATTTAATTTAACATACTATCCTCAAATAAATATTATTTCTTCATTATCCTTAGATGAAATTTCCACTAAAGTTGATGAAAAACTAAATTCAACCTTGAAAATTATTAGTAAAGATGATGTAACTTCTTATAGTCAAGCTCAAGGTGAATTAGAAGAAGGAAAAACAATTGCTTTTATTCTTCCTAGTATCTTTTTATTAATTGCTATTCTAACAATGATTACAACCATGAATAGAATAACTACGAATGAAAAAATGCAAATTGGTATTTTAAAAGCTCTTGGCTTTAAAAACAAAAAAATTATTAATCATTATACTTCTTATGCTTTTGTCATTGGTTTAGTAGGTTCTATTATTGGTCTAGGTTTAGGATACATTGTTGCTAATATCTTTTTTAGTCCAAGTGGATCAATGGGAACATATTTTGAAATGCCAGATTGGACAATCCATATGCCTTGGTTTACCTATGTTGGAATCATTTTAATTGTTCTTCTTTTAACTCTAATTGGTTATTTATCAGTAAAACAACAATTAAAGGGAAGTGCTGCAGAAGCCTTAAGACCTTATGAACCAAAGAAAATGAAAAGCATGTTAATTGAAAAAACAAAATTATTCCATAAATTTAATTTTTCAATAAGATATAACTTACGTGATTCATTAAGACATAAAGCAAGAACATTCATGTCTATTTTTGGAGTTTTCGGTTGTACATTACTTTTATTTGCAACTTTTGGAATGAAATCAACAATGAATAATTATATCGATATGAATTATTCAACTGTAATGAATTATCAAACATCTTTAACTTTATCTGATTCAATTACAAATGAAAGAGCTAAACAACTAGCTTCTTTGTATCAAGGTGATTATAGTTCTACACTTGCTAGCAAAGTCGAAGGTACTACTTATGTAATGACAATATTAAATAATCATACCGATAAAGTAAGATTAATTGAAAAAACAACAGCAATCAAAGAACTTTCTTCTTCTGGAATCTATATTTGTGAAAGAATGGCAGAAGATTTAAATTTAAAAGTTGGAGATACTTGTAAATTCTCATTATATGGACAATCAACTAAATATGAAGTTAAAGTTGAAAAAATTGTTTCATCTAGTACAAAAGGTTTTACATTAACTTATGATTTAGCGGATGAACTTAATTTGCCTTATAAAATAGATACTATTTATACAAATACATTAAAAAGTCAAATTACAACTAATAACGAAATTGTTTCTTTATCATCTAAAGAAGATTTAATAAAAACATTTGACACATTTATGGAAATTATGAACTTAATGATTTATGTTCTTGTTTTATTTTCCAGTTTACTTGCCTTTGTTGTTTTATATAATTTAGGAACAATGAGTTATATTGAAAGATATCGTGAACTTGCAACTTTAAAAGTTTTAGGCTTTAAAAATAGAAAAATACGTTGGATTCTTACTTCTCAAAATATCTTTACAACATTAATTGGTATTATTATTGGTTGTCCAATAGGCTATGTTACTTTAGTAGGTTTATATAAAGCTTTAGCTTCTGAATATGAACTTAGTATTGTTTGCTCATGGTATGTTTATTTTATTTCTATAATTATCACATTCTTAGTAAGTTTTATTGTTTCCTATTTTACTTCCTTAAAAGTAAAAAAGATTAATATGGTTGAAGCTTTAAAAGCAGAATAATCAAATAGACATTTTATTAAAAATCCTTATTTTTATCGCAATAAATAGGCTATTTTTAGGTAAAATGTCTTTTTTTAATGGAAAAATTATGAATTAGCATTTACACTAAATTTTTTTAATAATATAATTAATTCGACACAGTATTACCGAACGAGGATTTTATGGAAGAAGTAAAGATTATTGAAATAAAAAAATCTATCTTTGAAGATAATGATAAAGATGCCGATTTATTAAGAAATGAACTAAAAGAAAAAGGATGTTTTTTATTGAATTTAATGTCCTCTCCAGGAGCAGGAAAAACAACAACTTTAACTGGAGTCATTAATAATTTAAAAAATAAATTAAAAATTGGCATTATGGAGGCTGATATTGATTCAGATGTAGATGCTAAAAAGATTATTGAAAAAACTGGTGTAGAAGCTATTCAACTTCATACAGGTGGAATGTGCCATTTAGATGCTGAAATGACTAGACAAGGTTTAAATGAAATTAATTTAGAAGAATTTGATTTAGTTATTCTTGAAAATGTGGGAAATTTAGTATGTCCTGCTGAATTTGATACAGGGGCATGCAAAAACATAATGATTTTATCAGTTCCAGAAGGTGATGATAAACCATTAAAATATCCATTAATGTTTTCAATATGTGATTTAGTAATAATAAATAAAATCGATGTTCTACCTTATTTTGATTTTGATGTAGATAAATGTAAAGAATACATTAAATCAAGGAATAAAAATGCAAAAGTTATCTTAATAAGTGCTAAAACAGGTGAAGGAATCGATGAATTAAGTTCATACCTTCTTAACGAAGTAAATAACTGGAAAAAAGGAGAATAGAATATGCCTGAAATGTCAAAAGCTTTTACCCCTAAATATATGGGTGATGAAAAACCAAGAGAAAAAATTTTAAAATTAGGTAGAAAAATTACTGATTGTATTGATCATAAAATCAAAGGTTTAACAACAAACGATCCTGAATATTGGGGTTTAGCATGTGTAGTTACAGATGAAATGGCCGACATCGCCTTATCAATGAAATTAAGAACTCCTTATACATTTGAAAAATTATTAAAGAAAAATAAAAAATATCAAAATAATCCAAATGAGTTACAAAAATTATTAGATGAAATGTCTAATATTGGAATTTTAGAATATCATTATGGTGATCATTATACTAAAGATGGTCCTATTAAAGATGCACCACATATTAGAGAATATGTTTTACCAATGTTTGTTCCAGGTTCAGCTGAATTTACTAACATGATAAAATCTCAATTAGATAAGCACCCTGAACTTGCTATGTTTTTTGAAAGAATGACATTCTTACCACTTGAAAAGGTTACTCCAATGGTTCCACCAGGAGGTGCAGGAATTGGAATGCACGTTATTCCAGTAGAAAAAGCTATCCAAATGGAAAATACTTCTATTGATATTGAACATATTTCATATTGGTTAAAAAAATATGAAGGCCATTTAGGTGTTGGAATTTGTTCATGTAGATATGGTAGAGCAAAATTAGGTGAAGGCTGTGGTGACTCCGCTGATGATTGGTGTATTGGTATTGGTGATATGGCTGATTATTGTCGTGAAACTGGTAAAGGTCATGATATCACTTATGAAGAAGCAATGAGAATTTTACAAAATGCAGAGAAAAATGGATTTGTCCATCAAATAACCAATATTGATGGTGAAAATAAAATCTTTGCTATCTGTAATTGTAATGTTAATATTTGTAACGCTTTAAGAACTTCTCAATTATTTAACACTCCAAATATGTCAAGAAGCGCATATACAGCTCATATTGATAGATCAAAATGTGTTGCATGTGGAAAATGTGTTGAATATTGCCCAGCTGGTGCAGTTAAACTTGGTCAAAAATTATGTAATAAAAAAGGCTTAGAAATCAATTATCCTCGTCATGAATTACCTGATAATATGCCATGGGGAGAAGATAAATGGGATGAAAATTATCGTGACACAAATAGAATCAATTGTTACGATACAGGTACTGCTCCATGTAAAGTTGCATGTCCAGCCCATGTAGCGGTTCAAGGCTATTTAAAACTTGCTGCCCAAGGAAAATATCAAGAAGCACTTGCTTTAATAAAAAAAGATAATCCTTTCCCAGCTATCTGTGGAAGAATTTGTAACCATCGTTGTGAAGAAGAATGTACTCGTGGAGATGTTGATGCACCAGTAGCGATTGATCCAGTTAAAAAATTTATTGCCGAACAAGACTTAAATGCAAAAACAAGATTTATTCCTGAGATTGTTATTCCTTCAAATGTTCAAGATCATTGGGATGAAAAAATAGCAATTATTGGTGCCGGTCCAGCTGGTTTATCATGTGCTTATTATTTAGCTCAAAAAGGATATAAACCAACA
>FR889386.1:5732-7610 GCA_000432895.1 Firmicutes bacterium CAG:449
TAAACCAACAGTATTTGAAAAAAACAAACGTCCAGGTGGAATGTTAACATATGGTATTCCTTCTTACAAATTAGAAAAAAATATTATCGATGCTGAAATTGAAGTTATTAAAGAATTAGGCGTTGAAATTAAATGTGGTGTTGAAGTTGGTAAAGATGTTACTATTCAAGACCTTAAAAAACAAGGTTATAAAGCCTTCTATGTTGCAGTAGGTTGTCAAGGTGGTAAATTACCAAATATTAAAAATGAAGATGCAAATGGTGTAGATATTGCTGTTAACTTCTTAGCTAAAGCAACTGATAATCAAGATCAAATTCTTGATGGAGATGTCGTTGTTGTCGGTGGTGGTAATGTTGCTATTGATTGTGCTAGAACCGCCACAAGATTTAAAGCAAATAAAGTTACAATGGTTTGCTTAGAATCTCGTGAAACAATGCCTGCTTCTAAAGATGAAATTATGGAAGCAGAAGAAGAAAATGTTATTATTAATAATGGATGGGGTCCAAAAGAAATCCTTGTCGATGAAAATAACAATGTAAAGGCAATTGTTTTCAAAAAATGTTTATCAACACTTGATAAAGATCATAAATTTAATCCTATTTATGATGAAGAACAAACAATTATTATCGATGCAAAACATATTATCTTTGCAATTGGTCAAACAATTGTTTGGAAAGATTTATTAAAAGATACAAAAGTCACTTATTGGCATGGTAATTATCCAATTGCAGATAAATTAACATATCAAACTGCTGATCCAGATATCTTTGTTGGTGGTGATGTTTATACTGGTCCAAAATTTGCAATCGATGCAATTGAAGCTGGTAAATGTGCTGCTGAATCTTTACATAGATATGTTCAACCAGGTACATCATTAACAATTGGTCGTAATAGAAGAGATTTCATTATGTTAAATAAACAAGATATTACTATTCCTCAAGATTATGACCATGCACAAAGACAAATCACAGGAATGAACGAAAATATAGATGCCAAATCTTCGTTTAGAGATGCTCATTTAACATTAACAGAAGAACAAGTCAAAATTGAAACATCTAGATGTTTGGGATGTGGTGTTTCTGTCGTTGATCCAAATAAATGTATTGGATGTGGTGTATGTACAACTAAATGTATGTTTGATGCAATCACCTTAACTAGAGATCATCCAGAATGTTCAACAATGATTAAAAGTGAAGATAAATTTAAAGCAATTCTTCCTTATGCAATTAAACGTGGATTCAAGATAAAATTTGGAAAACATACTGATGAAGAAAAAGCATCAATAAAAAAACATAAAGAATATAAGAAAAATTTAAAAAAGGAAAATAAATAATGCATGAATTAGGCGTAGTATTTCATATTATTAAAAGTGTGAAAGAAGTTGCTAATGAAAACAAAGTAAGTAAAGTTAATAAAGTTGTTTTAGAAGTTGGCGAAGTATCGGCAATTGTCAATGTTTATCTACAAGATTGTTGGAAATGGGCTTGTTCAAAAGAAGAAATAATGAATGGTTGTGAATTAAAAATCGAACCAATTAAAGCAATCACATTTTGTGAAGATTGTAAAAATACATTTTCCACCATAGAAAATGGTAAAAAATGCCCTTATTGTGGTAGTGAAAATACTTATTTATTAAAAGGACAAGAAGTTAATATAAAAGAAATAGAAGTCATTTAAGATAACATTAAAAATAATTTAGAGTTTTTAAATTAAATTATTTTTAATTTATCTAAATATACTTTATTATATTGATTGTGAATATATAGAAGGGACTAAATATATGCAACATACAAAATCTTATTTAAAAGGACATCCAAATCCACAATTTACAAGACATGATTTCGTAAATTTAGATGGTGATTGGGATTTTACGTTCGA
>FR889386.1:7633-11442 GCA_000432895.1 Firmicutes bacterium CAG:449
TGATAAAAACGAAGGTATTAAAAAGAAATACTTTAATAAATTTCCAAAAAATTTAAAAATTAATGTTCCAGTTAGTTATGAATATCCTGCATCAAATGTCAATGATCAAACAGTTCATAATGTTGTTTGGTATCATAAAGAATTTAATTATACAAAAGATAATAAATTACTATTATTACATTTTGAAGGCGTTGATTATGAAGCAAAAATTTATGTTAATGGTAAATTTGTTGGAACACACCAAGGAGCGTATTCTCGATTTACTTTTGATATAACTGAATATGTAAAAAAAGGTACTAATAATTTAGTTGTTCGTGTTTATGACGATTTAGACGCTACACATTCACGTGGTAAACAAAGATGGATGAATCATAATTATGAATGTTTCTATGTTCAAACAACAGGTATTTGGAAAACAGTTTGGTTAGAAAAAGTTAGTTCAACTCATCTTAAAGATGTTGTGATTACTCCAAGTTATGCAAATTCTAATGTCTTTATGGAATTTTATTTTACAGGTAATCTAAATAATACAGAAATTGAAACAATTATTTCGTTTAAAGATTTGATTGTTTCTAAATCAAGAATTACTGTTAATCGTCCTATTATTAATAATACATTTGATTTAGTAACCGATTCAGCAACTATGAAATTAAAATGTTGGAGTCATCATGCTCCTGATTTATATGATGTTGAATTTAATATTTATCAAAATAATAAATTAATCGATACGGTACGATCATATTTTGGTATTAGTGAATTCTTAGCTAGAGGAAATACTATTTTACTAAATAGAAGTGTTTTATTTCCAAAATTAATTTTAGATCAAGGTTATTTAAAAGATAAAGGCTTAACTTTCTTTGAAGAAGATATTATTAAAGATATCAATCTAATGAAAGAAATAGGCTTAAATGGATGTCGTAAGCATCAAAAAATAGAATGTGATTTATTCTATTATTATTGTGATATTTTAGGTTATTATCTATGGCAAGAATTACCTTCTGCTTATGAATGGAGAAATAATACTATTCATTCTTTAACTAACGAATGGCTTGAAATTGTAAAACAACATCATAATCATCCTTGTATTATGACAGAAGTTATTGTTAATGAATCATGGGGAACAATGGCTATTTTAAATAACAAATCTCAACAAGAATTTGCTACTGGATTATATTATTTAACTAAGTCATTAGAACCTAATAGATTTGTTATTTCTAATGATGGTTGGGAACATACTATTTCTGATTTAATTAATGTTCATAACTATTCAGCAAGTAAAGATGAATTAATGAATGATTTTGATAATTTAGAAGAAAGATTATTTAAATCAAAAAGAAATATATTTACTGGTGCAAAAACTGTAATGTGTGATAACTATGAATATTCTTTAAAACCTGCTTTATTAACTGAATTTGCTGGCATTGCTTTCTCAAAAGATCGTAACTTAGGATGGGGCTATGGAGACTTAGTTAATGAAGAAGAAGAATTCTTAGCAAGATTCAAAGAAGAAATTGATGCAATTCATGATGGTCATTTCTTTGCTGGATATTGTATAACTCAATTAAGTGATGTTCAACAAGAAGTAAATGGCTTAGTTGATGAAGATAGAAACTTTAAAGTTGATAAGAATAAATTAAAACAAATTATCAATAGAAGATATTAAAAATAAGCGAGTAAAATCGCTTATTTTTTTGCAAAAGAAAAGATTAGTTAAATACTTACTAATCTTTTTAATTATCAATACTCATCAAATCAGTAAATTCTCTTAAGAAAGAATCAACAGATACAGATTCAAGGTTACCATTATATGCAATAGAAATTCTTCCTGTTTCTTCGGACACAACTACAGTAACTGAATCAGTAATTTCTGAAATTCCAAATGCCGCGCGATGTCTAGAACCATATTTACCAGTTAACGCTCTAGTAGTAGGAGTATAGTAAACAGAAGCCGCCAAAATCATATTTCCTCTAATAACAACCGCACCATCATGAAGTCTTGTTCCTTTATAAAAGATTGTTTCAAGAAGTTCTTGTGTTACTGGTGCATTAATAATTGTTCCACTTTTAATAATATCATCCATATTTGTGTTTCTTTCAAAAGTAATAATCGCACCTGTTTTTGATCTAGATAAACTATGAACAGTTGAATCAATAATACGATATAATTCTTCTTTTTTTACTTTTGCAGATGTTTTACTTTTTTTTATTGACGTTGGATTACTTTTAATAAAAAACCTTCTAAATTCAGCAATATTTGTAAACATAAATGTGACACACAAAATGATTGAAATCAATAAGGTAATAATTCCTGTTAAAGTTAACCCAAAAATTAAACATATCGCAGATAATGCAAGTGATCCACAAACGATAAAAACACCATAATTTTTCTTTGAATATATAAATAATAGCACTGTTAAACTAATAATAAGTACTATACAAATAATTAAATCTAATATAAATAATTTTTCATCGGTAAATTGCGAAAACAATACTAAATTTTCCATATTTATTCCTCTAAATATTAGTATATCAATTTAAAAATAAAAATTAAAGCCACATTTAGAAAAATTGAATATTTTTAGGGTTATTTTTTTCAATTTAATGGATTTTAAATAAAATTATTTTATAATATAAACAAGGACTAAAAATATGAAAGAACAACTAATTTTAGCACTAGACTTAGGTACGCAAAGTGCACGTGCAATCTTAATAGATAAAAAAGGAACCATCATTGATAAAGAACAAAGAAAATATAATCCTGTTTATAATTCACCAGTTATTGGCTATTGTGAGCAAGATCCAAATGTTTACTTTAATTACTTAGTTGATGCATGTAAAACATTAACAAACAATCATCAAGATTTATTAAATGATATTATTGGAGTAGTATTAACTACTTTTAGAGATACAGCGGTCTTTTTAGATGAAAAAATGAATATTTTAAGACCATCAATACTTTGGTTAGATCAAAGAAACTCATCTTATCAACCAAAACTTTCTTTTTTTAAAAATTTCTTATTTTCTTTAGTAGGAATGAAACCAGTTATTAAATATCAACAACAAAAAACAATGTCACATTGGGTAAAAAAGAATCAGCCTGAGATTTGGAATAAAGTATATAAATATGTAAACATTTCAACATATTTAAATTATTTATTAACTGGTAATTTAGCGGATACAGTTTCTTCTTTAGCAGGACATTATCCAATCAATTATAAAAAGGGAAATTGGTATGATAAATTTGAAATTAAACAAGGAATTTTTGATATACCAAAATCTACATATTGTAAATTAGTTCCACCAAATTCTATTATCGGTTATATCACAAAAGAAGCAAGTTTAAAAACAGGAATTCCTGAAAATTTACCTTTATACGGAACTGGTTCAGATAAATCTTGTGAAAGTTTAGGAAATGGTTGTATTGATGCAAGTTTTGCTTCAATTAGTTATGGAACAGCTTCAACAATCACTATTACTTCAAAAAAATATATTGAACCTTCACCTTTTTTACCAGCTTATGCAGCTGTACAAAAAGGCGCCTATAATTCTGAATTACAAATTTATCGTGGATATTGGATGCTTAATTGGTTCAAAGATGAATTTTGTGAACATGAATCATTAGAAGCTGGCATTCAAAATATGGCAACATTAGATGTCCTCAACAAAAAAATGTTAGATATTGGTCCAGGTGCTGATGGCTTAATATTACAACCTTATTGGGGGCCATCATTAGAAAGACCAAATTCCAGAGGTGCTATTATTGGTTTCTCTGAAAAGCATACTAAAATACATCTTTATCGAGCAATTAT
>FR889386.1:11604-19919 GCA_000432895.1 Firmicutes bacterium CAG:449
GTTTACCAGTATATAAAGTACACACTTTTGAAACATCATCTTTAGGTGCGGCAATGTCTGGATTTATTTCCGCTAATGTATATAAAGATGAAGTAGAAGCAAAACAAAATATGGTCCACTATGAAGAAAAGTTTCTTCCAAACATGGAAAATCATGAAAAATATAATTTCTTATTCAAAAATGTATATACAAAGATTTATCCAAGTCTTAGAAAAATATCTATTAACTTAAGAGAGTATACCGGAGAAAAATTATAGAGTTGATGAATAATCACTCTTTTTTTGTATAAAAATAGAGTAATTATCTAATTACTCTATTAAAATTACTTATTATAATAATTTGGTGCTTCTTTAATTAATTCTACATCATGTGGATGTGATTCTTTTAAACCAGCATTAGTAATTTCTACAAACCTAGCATTTGTTTTCATTTCAAAAATTGTTTTACATCCACAATAACCCATTCCACTTCTAAGTCCTCCCATTAATTGATAAATAACATCACTAACTTGGCCTTTATATGGAACTCTTCCTTCAATTCCTTCTGGAACAAGTTTTTTCATTTCGACTTTACTATTTTGGAAATAGCGATCAGCACTTCCTCTTTTCATAGCCACTAATGAGCCCATTCCTACATATATTTTATATTTTCTACCTTCATAAATCATTTCTTCACCTGGAGCTTCGTCACAACCAGCAAATAATCCACCAAGCATTACACAATCAGCACCAGCAGCAATCGCTTTAGCAATATCTCCTGATTGCTTTATTCCGCCATCAGCAATTACTCCAATTCCTTTATCTTTACAATATTCAGCAACTTCCATTACCGCGGTTAATTGAGGTACACCAACACCAGCAATAATTCTAGTGGTGCAAATTGATCCTGGCCCAATACCAACTTTAACAGCATCGCATCCAGCTTCAATTAAATCTTTCGCTGCTTCTTTGGTAACAATATTACCACCAATAACATCAATATTAGGAAATTTTTCTTTTATTTTTTTTACTGTATTAAGAACATTTTTTGAATGGCCATGTGCACTATCAACAACTAATACATCAACACCAGCTTTAACTAATAATTCAACCCTATTTAAAACATCTTCACTAATTCCAAGAGGCACCAACCATTAATCTTCCTTTACTATCTTTACAAGCATTAGGAAAGTTCGCAATATTATCAATATCTTTTAAATTAAGTAATCCTTCTAATTTATTATTATCATCAACAATAGGAAGTTTTTCAATTTTATTAGAAATCATTATATTTCTAGCTTCAGCTAAACTAATCCCTTTTTTACAAGTAACTAAATTAGAAGAAGTCATAATATTACAAACTAAATCTTCATCACTAGTACTATATTTTAAATCACGATGAGTAATAATACCAATAAGAGTGTTGTTAATATCAACAACTGGCAAACCAGAAATATTATATAATGAGGATATTTCTCTAACTTTAGAAATTTTATCACTACCTAAAACAGTAAATGGATTACTAATCATACCACTTTCTGCTCTTTTAACTTTAGACACTAAATAAACTTGCTTTTCAATTGGCATATTTTTATGGATAATTCCAATTCCACCAGCACGAGCTAAGCTAATCGCCATCTTATCTTCAGTAACTGTATCCATTGCTGATGATAAAACTGGAATATTTAAAGTAATATTCTTGGTTAATTTTGTTTTTAAACTAATTTCACTTGGAGTTACTTCAGAATAACTCGGAACTAATAATACATCATCAAATGTATAACCCTTTTTTAATATTTTTGACATAAATCTCCTTTGTATTTTTTTTATTTTCGATTATATAGAAAACAAATGAATAAGGCAACAAAAAATAATAAAAATGTAGATTATTATTAAAAATATTAGCACTCAAATATTGACAGTGCTAAAAAAAGTATTATAATATAATTGCTATTTGAAGGAGGCAATTATTATGAGTGAAACAAAACACTTTAAAACTGAATCTAAAAGACTTTTGGATTTAATGATTAATTCAATTTATACAAACAAAGAAATATTTTTAAGAGAGTTAATATCTAACGCATCTGATGCTATTGATAAATATCATTATTTATCTTTAACCGATGATAAATTAGAAAAAAGAAGTGATTACCACATTCTTATCGAAACTAATAAAGAAAATAAAACTATTAAAATCATCGATAATGGTATAGGTATGACAAAAGATGAATTAAATAAAAACCTTGGTACTATTGCTTCATCTGGCTCATCAGAATTCATCAAAAAAATGAAAGAAAATGAAGAAGGAAAAACTTCAGACATTGATATTATTGGTCAATTTGGTGTAGGCTTCTATTCTGCATTTATGGTTGCAAGTAAAGTTACTGTAGAAACAAAATCACCATATGATGATAAAGCATATATCTTTACTTCATCAGGTGAAGATACTTATACAATCGATGACTCAAATAAAGAAACAATTGGTACAGAAATTACTTTATATTTAAGAGATGATACTGAAGAAGAAAAATATAGTGAGTATTTAGATCAATACACTATTGAAAATCTTGTTAAAAAATATTCTGACTATGTCCGTTATCCAATTCAAATGATGGTAACTGAAAGCGTTCAAGATCCATCTACTGATGATAAAAAAGAACCAACTTATCATGATGAAACCAAATTAAAAACTCTTAATAGTATGATTCCTCTTTGGAAGAAAAATAAAAATGAAGTAACCGAAGAAGAACTCAATACTTTCTACAAGAATAAATTTAATGAATATGAAGATCCTTTTACCTCAATATTTGCTAATGTTGAAGGAATGATATCGTATAATGCATTATTATTTATTCCTCGCCATGCACCTTATAACCTTTATTCAGACAAATATGAAAAAGGATTACAACTTTATACAAAAGGTGTCTTTATTATGGATAAATGTAAAGACTTAATTCCAGACTATTTAAGATTTGTCAAAGGTTTAGTAGATTCTAGTGATTTAAGTTTGAATATTTCTCGAGAAATGTTACAACAAAACCGTCAATTACAAAAAATTGCTGTTTCCGTAGAAAAGAAAATTTTAAACGAATTAACTTCTATTAAAGATAATGATTTTTCTAAATATGTTGAATTCTTTAAAGAATTTGGTGTGAACTTAAAATATGGCGTTTATGATAATTTTGGTGCTAAAAAAGATCAATTAAAAGATTTATTAATTTATCATACAACTAACCAAGAAGATTACATTACCTTAAAACAATATGTTGAAGGAATGAAAGAAGATCAAAAAGAAATTTATTATGCATCTTGTAAAGATAAAGAATCAGCTTTAAGCATGCCTCAAATGGATATGCTTAAGAAAAAAGGTTACGATGTTTTAGTCTTAACTGATGACATTGATGAATTTGCTATTGAAATGCTTTCTGAATATGAAGGAAAGAAATTTAAATCAATTCAAGGTAATCTAGATTTACAAACTGATGAAGAAAAAGAAGAAGCTAAAAAGACTACTGAAGAAAAGAAAGATATGCTTCAAGCTATCAAAGATTCTTTAGGTAATGAAGTTGATGAAGTAGTATTATCTTCTAGATTATCAGATTCACCTGTTTGCTTAGTATCTGGCGAAGGTATGTCATTTGAAATGGAAAAAGTCTTTTCACAAATGAATCAAGGCGTTCCATATAAAGCAAAAAGAATTCTTGAATTAAATCCTAACCATGAATTATTTAAAGCTCTAGAAAGCATTTATTCATCAAATAAAGATGAATTAAAAGATTATTCTTCTTTATTACTTGATCAAGCTTTATTAATGGAAGGTATGCCATTAAAAAATCCTTATGAATTCTCTAAGAAGATGACTTCATTAATGATTAAAGCAAGTAAATAATTAAATTATTAAAAGCATGCTGATAAAATATAATTGGCATGCTTTTCATATGATAAGGCCAAGAGAAATAATATAATCTTCTTGGCTTTTATTTTTTAGAATCATTTATCATTTTTCAAATTTCTATTTTTTTATTTCCCATAAAAAAAGAACATGTTTTTAGCATGCTCTTTTTTAATGCAATTAATTATTTATTATTCTAAAACAATTGAACCAATATATAATGCAAAACTATTTTTATTAGTTACTTTAAATGTTCCAGTTGTTGCAGCACCTAAGTTTAATTCAATAGTGTATTTATAAACATTATATGATGTACCTTTACTATTTGTGTATTTTTCACCAGTATCTTCTTTTGCTGCTTCAACGGCATCCATATTAATTGTTTGTTTGGAACTATCAATATAAATCATATCAGAAGAAAAATTACCAGTCGCATACAATGTAACATTAATTTTTTGGAAAGTACCTTCGACAGTTAATGTACCTGTTGTTTTCTTAAATTGTAAAACATCAAATTTACTAGCATATGTATTACCTAAAACATCAGTTGTTTTAACAGTATATGCTCCAATAGTATGATCACCATTATAAGTAGCATATGATGTACCTGTTAAACCAGAAAATGCTGTTGCTCTTGTAATTTCTAATTTTTCACCAACTGCTTGGGATTCATTTTTAACTGTAACAGCAACTGTTTTAGTAATTGTTTCATTTTCATGAGATTTAATTGTAACATTTGTATTACCAGCTGTTAAGCCTTTTACTTGACCATCAATAACTTCACAAATAGCTGGATTTTCAACGCTATAAACTAATTCTTTATCATCGGCATTTTCAGGTAAAACACTAGCTTCTAAATCAACTTTACCATTAATATTAACTTCAACTGAATCTTTAGCAGTAATTCCAGTTACTTTAATAGCTTCACCTTTAGTAATAACAATTTGATCAGCACTTGTAATACCAACTTGTATTGTGTTTGCATTATCTCTAGTATTCATATATAAAACTGTATTAACAAAGCTAACTGTATCATTTGCTTTAATTGATTCTACTTTTTCTTTAATAGCAGTTTCAACTGCATCATCTAAATATTTATCAGTATGCATAATAACTTTGTTATCACCAATTTTGAATTCAATATTGGATGAAGTTCCAACAGTTACAGATCCACTTGAATATTTTAAGCCTTCAATATTCGCTAATGTGCATTGATATTCATTGTTAAAGGTTTCTACAGTATATGTTTTAGCAGTATATGTTTCACCATCACCAACAAGTGTAACTTTAGCACTATCTTTAGCGGAATAATTTGTTTCAACTAAACCATTATAATTTGTTATTTGAGAAGAAACTTTAACTTTTTTACCTAATGCAAGACCAGATACTGGTAAATTATATACATAAATACCAGATGTTCCTTCTTGTAAATAATATGAATTTTGAATTATACCAACAACTGTTCCTTGGAAAGTATATTGTGTAGTTCCTGCTGTACCATTAAAACCTGCTTCAATAACATCTTTAATTGAAGTAATTGTTTCACTTTCAGAAGTTGTAGTTTCAGATGTAGTTGTTGTTTCAGAAGTTGTACCTGCAGACGAAGTAGTTGTTCCTGAAGAAGTGGTTGCATTTGAAGTAGTTGTACTACTTGTATCTCCATTTGAAGATGTACTTGGATTTTGTGAAGTTGTTCCACCACCGCATGAAACCATAATTCCAAGTAATGCGAGTAAACCTAATTTATTTAAATTGTTTTTCATTTTAAATGAAATCTCCTTTTCAACCATATTTTAGTCAATAAGTATCTTTAATTCAACTTAAAGATATTAATTTATTAGATATTTACTTTTTATTGTAATTCTAATTTCTTTTCAATAATTTTTTTACTAAGAAAATATAGTACTACTATTATAATTATATTAACGACAAATTGACTTATTGAATAATAATAAGTAACATTTACAAAGTCTATTTTTTTTGCAAAGACAATCGATAAAGAATAATCATTATTTACACATAAATATAAGTCTTTATTATCATAATAAATTAATGATTTAGCAATATTAAATATCATAATAATGACAATAGCAAAAATTATTGGATTATTTTTTCTTTTCTTTTTTATTAATCCACTACTGGAGAGAGCAAAAATAAATAATATAAAGATAATCCACATTATATTAGAAATAAATTGCTCAATAAAAGAAATGGATAAAATGGTAAAATTAACATTTTTTAATAATTCACCAAAAGGAACTTGCGAAATATCTAATCCTAAAAGCAAAATAATACCAACAGAAATACTAACACAAAGAGAAATAGAAATTAAATAAGTTAGAACCACTATTACTTTACTCATAATTAATTGATTAGCACTAATTGGTAAGGAAAAAGTTAAATAACCTTGTTTAGAAAATAGTGATTTTCCAATAATTAAATAAATATAATACATACTTAAGCATACTAAACCAATTAATGAACAAAAATATACTATAGAAAAACTTATATAAATTCTCATTTCATTAAATTTTAAGCCAATTCCAAATAACAAACTAGAAACTAGAACAGATAAAAATAATATTAAAAACTCTTTATATGTTGATTTAAATTCATGCTTTAGAAGCCTTTTAAACATTTAAAGTCCTCCCTAAATATTTCATCGATTGATTTATGTTGATTTTCTACAACACTTTTAACATCGCCTTTACGGATAATTTCACCATTTTTTATAAACATAAATTCCGTTAAAATCTTTTCAGCTTCAGAAATTAAATGAGTAGAAATAATTATTGTGCCATTTTTATTATAATTATCTAAAATTAAATTAAATATTAATTCTCTTGCAGCTGGATCTACTCCTGCAATTGGTTCATCAAATACATATAACAAAGCATTTCTTGATAAAGTCAAAACTAATTGTACTTTTTCTCTAGTTCCTTTTGATAATGTTTTAAACTTTTTATTTAAAGAAATAGATAATTTTTCAAAAAGTATAATTGCTTTTTCTTTATCAAAATCATCAAAAAAATCACTATAATACTCTAAAGCATATTTAACTGTCCAAGAAGGATTAATAAAATCAACATCAGGTAAATATGAAACAATTTTTTTAGTTTCTACACCTAAAGAATGACCATTGATTTTAACTTCTCCAGTGTAATCAGTAATCATACCCGCTAAAATATTTTAATTAAAGTCGTTTTCCCTGCTCCATTAGGTCCAAGTAAACCAATAATACCACCTTTTTTTAAATTGAAAGTAATGTTATTTAACGCAACAAAATTATTTTCAAAAGTTTTTTTCAAACTATTTACTTCAACAATATTTTCCATAATTTTTTTATCCTATCATTATTCAAAAAAATTTCGATTAAATATACAAGATTAGATTTTTATATCAGCTTTATATAATATAATAAATTTTCATTGATTCAAGATAAGTTCTACCTTCTAAAGAAGTTATTTCAATGGAAGAAACAACATTTTCAAAAGTAATCAAATAATCTTTATATATCGATTCTTGGCCATCAACATTTTCTAAATTAGCATCAATATTATTAACATATAATTTAGCCCTATCGGCATTAATAACATCTTCACCAGTCTGATAATCTTTATATATTTTAGTGTATGTTCTTGCTTTTAAACTAATTTTACTAATTGAATATTTAAAATTTAATGTCCATTTCCCTCCTTTTAAAATTTTTAAGGCACTATTATCTAAATCAACTTTTTTATAAGTAGCACTATCTAAAATATCATTAAATCGAGAAAAAATATTATTTCTTGCTTCTTCATTCTCTTCTAAATGAACTGCTGTATAATTATTAATTAAATTAACATTCCTTATTTTTTCTTCATTAGCACTAGTATCAGAAACAATATTACTACTTGAAGAAGTAATACTTTCTTTTAAAGAAGTTAAAGATGTATCTAAAGAAGATGAACTATTCCCATTTGAAGTGATACTTTCATTAGAAGAAACAACACTTCCACATCCTACTAATAAAAAAATTAAAAATAATAAATTCTTTTTCATAATTAATATCTAACCTCATTTTCTTCTAAATTCATTAATGCCATTTCAAATTTGCTATTAATAACCTCATCTAAATTTTTAACATTAAGCTTATCAAAATCTTTTAATTTATATCCTTTGTAAACATTCCAAGGCATATAAATCCAGTTTTCTTCATCACTTTCAGATATTTCTCCATCAATTTTACCACTTAAATAATCATATAAAGTCGATATATTATCTTCCCAAATTCTATCTTCTGATCCTGAAAGAATAATTGCTACTTTTCTTTTATTTAAATTTACATTTTTTTCTAAAACTCTAACACTAAATCCATAGTCTTCACATGTATCATATAAAAATGTAAATCGATTCTTTTTATCAAGAACAATATCTTTTAAATAATATTTAGTCATAAAAACATC
>FR889387.1 GCA_000432895.1 Firmicutes bacterium CAG:449
AATGTTGATAATAAATTTTGATATGGACCAATTTTATTATCACATGCATAAGCTTTATTAATAATTTTATTTTCCAATAAATAATATGGTAAATAGCCATGATCAGAACCAATATCAGCAATAATCATATGATTATCAACAAAACTAGCAATAAAACTTAAACGTTTTGATAATTTCATTAATCTTTATAATCTCCAAAGCGTTTTGATCTAGTTGGATGACGTAATTTTCTAATAGCTTTTGCTTCGATTTGACGAATTCTTTCTCTAGTTACCCCAAATTCTTTACCAACTTCTTCAAGAGTTCTTGGTCGATCATCATCAAGACCATATCTGAGTCTTAAAACTCTTTCTTCACGGTCAGTTAATTCTTTCATAACTGTTCTTAATTCATCTTTTAATAAACTTTTTGTAGTATAATCAGAAGGAGAAACTGCATCTTTATCTTCAATAAAATCACCTAAATGTGAATCATCTTCTTCCCCAATAGGTGTTTCTAATGAGACAGGATCTAAAGCAATTTTTTGAATTTCACGAACTCTTTCTGGAGTTAATGTTCCATCTAATTTTTCTGCAATTTCTTCTGCAGTTGGTTCACGACCTTTTTCTTGAACAAGTTGTCTTTGAATTCTAGTAATTTTATTAATAGTTTCTACCATGTGAACTGGAATTCTAATAGTTCTTGCTTGATCAGCAATAGCTCTAGTAATTGCTTGTTTAATCCACCATGTCGCGTAAGTAGAAAACTTAAAACCTTTTGTATAATCAAATTTTTCTACTGCTTTAATTAAACCTAAGTTACCTTCTTGAATTAAATCTAAAAAGAGCATTCCACGACCAACATAATGTTTAGCAATGGAAACAACAAGTCTTAAGTTAGCTTGTGTTAATTGATTTTTAGCTTGTTGATCACCATTTTGAATTCTTTTAGCAAGTTCAATTTCTTCTTGAGAAGTAAGTAAACGATAACAACCAATTTGTTTTAAATACATTTTCACTGGATCATTAATTTTCACTGAATCCATTGAAAGCATATCAATTTCACTATCAAGATTTGGATCAATATGTTCCATTGCATCAGCGTCATAATCATCATTTTCAAAAACTTCGGTTAAATCATCATCTTTACTAGAATTAGCAATTTCTTCATCAGAAACATCAATATCATCTAAATTCTCATCATTAGAATCAGAAAGAACTTGAATTTTTTTATCTTTAAAATATTGAATTAAACTATCTAATTCATCATCAGATAAATCAAGATGAGCAACTGCATCAAAAACATCTTCTTGATTAATAAAGCCATCTTTTTTACCTTTTTTTTCGAATCTTTTTTTGATAGAATCTAATGATTCAATTTTTTCTTTATTCTCCTCTTCTTCATAATCTTCAATCGGAGCGGACTGTAAATCATCATCATATTCTTCATCATCATCTTCTTCGTAATCTTCATTTAATTTTTCTTCTAACATAATTATTTAACTTCCTTTCTTTCATCCAATAATCTTGCTCTTGATATTTCATCTAATTCTAAAGCCTTTTGATTAAAAAGTTCAATTGCTTCTTTCTTTTTTAATTCTCGTTTTAACATTTCAATCATTTGTAAAAATGTTTCTTCATCATATTCTTGATTGTTTTTTTTAGATTCAATATCAGAAATAATACGTATATATTTTTGATCACCATTCATTAATTGAATAGTATTTATCACATCATTTAAAGTAAAATTTTCTGTTTCACTCCTTACTTCATCAATAAAGTTAGCTATCATCATGTAATCTTCATCAATAAATGGATTAATATCACATCTTTTGATTTGAATTCTTGCCTCACGAGAATTTAACATAAAATGAATTAATTGTCTTTGAATATTTGAAATTCGACTAAAATGTTTTTTTGAAATGTCATTTTTTACTATTATTACATCTTCATCTTTATTGTTATTAGTAAATGCATTTTTTAATGNNNTTAGTAAATGCATTTTTTAATGTATTTGAACTAATTCTAGTTAATGAAGAAATTTCTTTAATAAAAGCTTCTTTTTCTAAGGCATCGGTAAAATAAACATTTTGAACTAATTCTTTAACAAAATTTCTTTTTCCATCAATAGAGTTTAAATCATAATGTTTAGATAAATATTTAACAATAAAATCATTTTTACTAATTAAAGTATTAGCAATTTGAAATAATTTATCCTTACCATCTTGATTAAAAATTTCATCTGGATCACGTAAATCATTATTGTAATCAACTATTCGATAATTAATTTGTGCTTCATCTAAGATTTTACACATTTTCATCATACCATGTTGTCCTGCTTCATCACCATCAAGACATAATCTTATTTCCACATTTAATCTTTTTAACATTTTAGCATGATATTTAGTAAAAGCCGTTCCCATCAAGGCTACACATGCTTTAATATCACTACGATACAAACTAAATACATCCATAAAACCTTCAACTACATAACAATAACCTTCTCTTTTCGATTCGTTTTTGGCGTTATGATAATTGTATAAAACATTTGATTTATTAAATAAAATGGTTGAAGGAGTATTAACATACTTAGCTTCTGAAGACAAATCAATTTTTCTTGCTGAAAAACCAATTGTATTTCCATATTCATTAGTTAAAGGAAAGATAACTCTATTATGGTATCGATCAGTAAAAATTCCTTTTTCATGTAAAGATATCCCCACTTCATCTAAGACATTAATATCGTTATTTTTGCCTCTTAATTGCCTAATTGTTAATTCACCATTGCTTGGAGAAAACCCTAATGAAAAATAATCAATCATTTCTTCAGAAATATTTCTTTCTTGAAAATATTTTTTTCCATTTTCACCAAGGGCAGTTGATAATATATAGTGATAAAAATTTTTAGCATCATCTAAAGCTTTATACCTAATTTTAGTTGCTTCATCAATTTTTCTTTCATTAAAATTTAATTCTGTAGAAGAATAATTAATTAAACTTGCAACTTTTTTTACCGCTTCTAGATAAGGAATTTTTTCAAAATTTTGCACAAAAGTAAAAGCATTACCACCCGCTCCACAAGCAAAACATTTATAAATTTGTTTGCTTGTAGAAATACTCATAGATGGATTTTTATCATTATGAAAAGGACATACTGCTACATAATCATTTCCTCTTTTAATTACATTAATATAATTAGAAATGACAGGAACAATATCAGTCTTTGATAAAATATCATCTAATACTTCACGTGTAATCATTAAAATCTAATTTTTTCCTTTACAAATTTAATAATTTCTTCTTTACTCATTCTTACTTGTTCCATTGTATCACGATCTCTTAATGTATAAGTTTTATTATCTTTAGAATCAAAATCAACAGTAACACAATATGGAGTACCAATTGAATCTTGTCTACGATAACGTTTACCAATTGAACCAGTTTCATCATATGTCGTAGAGAATTCTTTAACAAAAGCCAATAAAAGTTCTTCTGCTTCTTCTTTTAATTGTTTACTTAAAGGAAGAATTGCCACTTTATAAGGAGCAAGAACTGGGTTTAAATGCATAACAATTCGAGTATCTTTTTCTAAAACTTCTTCATCATAACTTTCACATAAACAAGCTAAACAAATTCTATCAACACCGACAGCAGGTTCAACACAATATGGAGTAAATTTTTCATTAGTAAATGGATCTAAATATTGTAAATTTTCGCCTGAATATTTTTCATGTCTAGATAAATCATAATCAGTTCTATCTGCAATACCCCATAATT
>FR889388.1:0-6456 GCA_000432895.1 Firmicutes bacterium CAG:449
GATGCCTGATGTACATGGAGGAGAAGGTTGTTGTATTGGTACAACATTTAAAATTGAAAATAAAATTGTGCCAAATCTAGTTGGTGTTGATATTGGATGCGGTATGCTTACTGTAAAATTAGGAAATATTGATATTGATTTAAAAAAATTAGATGAGTTTATTTATGAAAATATCCCATCTGGTAGAAATATAAGTAATATTATTTCTGATTTTAATATTGAAAAACTAAAATGTTTTTCTAAATTAAAAAATATTGATTATTTGAAAAGATCATTAGGATCATTAGGAGGAGGAAATCATTTTATTGAAATAGATAAAAATCATAATGATGAATTGTATTTAATTATTCATACTGGTTCACGTAATTTAGGTAAGCAAGTAGCTGATATTTATCAAAAAATAGCTGTTAATTATCAAATTAATAAAGTTTTTAATAAAAAAAAGAAAATTAAGGAAGTAATTGAAGAATATAAAAAAATTGGTAAGGAAAAAGAAATTGAAAATGAAATTAAAAAAATTAATTTATTTAAAATTAATTTACCTATGGATAAAGAATTATGTTATTTAGAAAATGATAATTTTAATGATTATATGTTTGATATGGTAATTTGTCAAAATTTTGCATCAGAAAATAGAAATATCATAGCAAGAAAAATTGTTGGTTTTTTAGGTTTAAACTTTGATGAATTAGAAAAGTTTCATACAATTCATAATTATATTAATTTTAATGATATGATTTTAAGAAAGGGGGCAATTTCGGCATATAAAAATGAAAAAGTATTAATTCCTATCAATATGAAAGATGGGTGTATTATTGGAAGAGGAAAAGGTAATGAAGATTATAATTATTCTGCTCCACATGGAGCAGGTAGATTATTGTCTAGAAAAGTGGCTAAAGAAACTATTTCTTTAAATGCGTATAAACTATCCATGAATGGAATTTATTCAACTACAATTAATGAAAATACTTTAGATGAATCGTGCTTTGCATATAAACCAATAGAAACTATTATTGATTATATTAAAGAAACTGTGGATATTATTGAAATTATTAAACCAATTTATAACTTTAAATCAGATGAAGAATGTTTGTTAAATAAAAAATAAGAAGCTTAGAAACTTCTTATTTTTTATAAATTATTTTGCAGTTAATTTATCACTTGCAAGACCATTTCTATCTGGATCTGAATGTGATTTAAATGTTAAAATAGAATAATCATCATTAAATTGTAAGGTTGTTGTTTCTGTTGAGTAATTCTTTCTTTTTAGTGAAATAGTAACAAGTTTTTCTTTGATAGTATAAGTTGCATTTGTTTCATATGGATTACTTGGATCATTATCTTCACTTTCTTCCCAAGTGATTTCACAAGTTTGCTTATCAATAAATTTAATATCAATTGTACAATATACTGTGAAATATTCATCATAGAATTCGTATGTATATATCAAGTTTTGACCTGAATAAGTTTTACCAATATATGGATCCGCGATTGTTTCTGATGATTTAACAATATATGTTTTATTTGCTAAATCAATTGTAATCACATCAGTTCTTGTTCCATTTGTTAATGTTATTTCGTTACCATTTATTTTATATTTAAATGTCTCACCTTCATATGTAGCATTACCTTTACCATCTAAAATTAAAGTGATTTCATTTGAAGAAGATAAATGATATTCTCCTTTTACTTTATCTAAAATTACATGTTTTGGGCTATATTTACCTGTTCCTTCTATTTCAGCATAAGTGATATTATTCACTTTGAGTTTATATGAACTATCTTGATTAGTAAAATTTGTTTTTGTTGAAGTAAATTCAAATGAAACATCATCTAAATAATACTTTTTATTGCTTGTATCAACAAAAACGCGTGCATAATTGTCATTTGTACTTTTTTTATTAACTTCAATTATAACAATTGCACCTTTTGAAGTGTTATCTTTATCATAATAAATATATTCTCCTTCAACTTTATATTCATCTATTGCATATTCAATAGACTCATTTTCAAATTTAAAAGCAAAGAAAATTGAATTAGAAAACATGTCAAATGAAATCATGCATTTTTCATTATAATAAATTGTAAACTCTTTGTTGTTACTATCAGTACAAATAATTGTTCCAGATGTTTTACCGGTTGCTGATTTTATTTGATAATTTTTATCGTCACATTTAAATGTTCCAGAATCATCAATAGTAAATTTTGGAGTATTTAAATTTGAACTTGGACTTTCATATGTAGTGAAGAAATAGCGGTCAACAAATGTATATCCATTAAATGTACCAACTTCTTTTTCAGTAATATTAAATACAACATCAGTATTATCTTTTAGAGTATCTAATGTAAATTTATAATATCCATCGTTTTGTAATAATGGTAATAAGTTTATTTCTTTTTCTGAAGTATATGTTGGTGTGTATTTATAATTTAAGGTTAATACATCGAAGTTAGCTTGTTTATTAACTTTTAAGTATAATTCTTGATCACTTATAACTTTTGTTACTTCTATATATGTATCGTTTTCTTTTTTGAAAAGTGACATTGTTAAATGTTGAGAATTGTTAAATATTACATTATGTGTATTATCTTCAAAAATTGGTATAATTGTGATATTTTGGCTAGGCATTATAAAAGTTGCTTCGTTATTTACTAATTCAAGTGTTGTTTCTTCTTTTGCTTTAACAATTAATCCAGTTGGTTTTAATTTTGATGAATTGGTTAATTTAACTATTACTTTTTTATTAAATTCAGCTTTATTATTTTGTGTTGAAATATCTAAGAATGTGTCTTGCTCAGTATTTGTATAAAATGTTGAATATTGACACTTTATAGAAGATATTAAACTATTTTCATCATTTAAAGAAATTAAGAATAATCCATTGCTAGTTGGAACATTAATATCAACATTTCCTTTTGGCATGATGAATGTAAAGGTTCCGTCGTTATTATCGTTTAATGGTAATTTTTCATTGTTGAATGTTACTTCAACATCTTTCTTTGTGTTTAAAACATACCCATTTTTAATAATGTATCCAAATGTGATTGAATCGTTTTCTTTTGCGTTTGTTGGTAAATCAGTTAATTCAACATTTTCATTCAAATTGTTAAATGTGAATTTTTCTTCTAATGAAGTTGTTGTGCTAGTTGTAGGTGAAATGGTTGTATTTTCGCTACTAGTTGTAGTATTAGTTGATGAACTATTTGTATTACAACTAATAAGTAGTGTGAGAGCGGATAAAACAAAAATTAAATTTTTCTTCATTTTTTTATTCTCCTTTGACAAGACCTGAATCGATATTGTATTCAGAATTTTGATCTAATTTAAATGTTACTATATGTGATTTATCATCAGTTTTTCCATAAAGTACTGGGAATGATCTTTCTGTTAGAGATTCATATCCTAAATCCATTTTTGTTCCTGCTGGACAATATGTTAATGTGATTTGTTCTCCTTTAAGAACAATAGTAAATGTGTTGTTTTCTTTGTTGAGAATACCTTGCTTTATTTCTTCAGTTTCACCAGTGGTTTTATATGAAATGGAGTATTTACCATCACCATATACTAATAAATGGTAGTATTCTTTATTATCTATATCATCACTTGTTCCATATTCCCATGAATCAAAATATCCACAGAAGTTTTCATAGCCTGGTTGAATAGGACGTAAATCTTTTGTTTTGAAAATAAAACCGAGGCTTGTTGCATTAATATTAGTAACATTTATTATTCCATCGATTAATTTATTTGAGGCAACATAATTATATGTTATCGTACTAACATGACCATCTTTTAATTCTATTCTTAATGCATTTGTTCCTTGATATGATGAAGAATAGATTGAATTATGTCCATCAATTGTGTTTTTATGTTCGTTATCAATTATTTGTTCAGCAACATATTTTGCTAAAGTGGATGTTTTTACTTCATATATATTTTCATCTATTTTTGTAAAGACATCTTCAGAAACAAATTCTGAAGAATAATTTGGAAGTAAAAGTGAATTTGATTTACCTGATTTAATAGGGTTAATACCATCATAAATATTGAAATAATAATTGATGTTATTTTCATATTTTGCAACACCATTTATTTTTTGTTGTTTATTATTTAAAGCAACATAGCCTTTTGAATTCATTCTTGTAGTATATGTTGCATAATCAGTATTTCCTATTTTTTCAGTATAATTGTAGGTAAAACCTTTTCCATCGTTAATTAAAGAATTAGCAAGTTCATCAAATGCTTGTCTTAGAGGTGCATTTTCTTCTGCATGGTCATAAACTAAAGGTTTACTAATATCATTTTCAGTTGCTAAATAAATAGTAAGATTAGCTTCAAGCCATGTATATATTCCAGTATCTTCATAACTTGTTCTATTAGATTTAATTGTTGCATTTAAGATTCCATCTTTAATAAATAAAGTTGCAGTATTCATTTCGAATTCGAACATTTCTCCAAAGAAGATGAGTGATGTTGAAAAATCATCAATAACAAAACTATTAATATTATAAGCTCCATTACTTGCTTGATTTAAATCTTTAAATTCTATGTTTTTAAATGGGTTACCAAAGTAGTAATCATAGCTTGTTTCAACTTGTTGAGTATAGCCATCTTCATCTATTTCCTCGTGAACGTATGGGACTTCATGAATTTTATTATCGGCACCTAAGTATAGTTTTGTAAGCATTCCTTTTTGGTTTCGATATACTTTGAAATTGTATGTTGCATCAGCTTCTTCTTCATCAGTTGTTTGAGAAGCAATTCTAACTTCTGAATAAAGTGTAGAACTATTTTGACCCATAAATTTATTTAATTGAATCTTTTCACTTGCGTCATATGTTTGGCCAGTACTTGAATCAGTTACTTGACCTGAAAACTTCCAATTAACTTCTCCAGAAACATTTATTCCTCCATTTTTTAGTTTGTTAAATAGAGTTTCATCTAATTTTTCGTATGTTTCATTCGCATTATCAATTGATGTATTTGTTGAAGAAGTGCTACCTCTTATTGGATCAAAACTTGATGCAAATTCACCATCACTTGATGTGCTTGATGAATTTACTACTTCATTACAACTGATAAGTAATAATGGTAAAACTGTTAATAATAAAAATTTCTTTTTCATAAATAATCTCCTATTCTAAAATCCATTTTGCGTAATAAGTTATATCTTTTGTTGCTTTTTCTTTTGATGGATTAGCAGGTTTTGTACATTCTTTATCTAAGAACCAACCACCAAAAGCATAGCCATTTCTATATAAACCAAATGGTGTTGTAATTGATGTTCCTTCAGGCAATGTTTGAACAATATTTGTAGATCCTTCATAATTTAAATCAAAAGTAATTGTATAAAGTGATTTATTTGTTATATCAAAAACAATATAAGCATCACTTGTTGTTTGATCATATGAGAAATATATATCAAAAGTTAATCTTTTGTTTGTTTCCTTTTCTTTATAGTTTTTTGTTAAAGTAATTTCTTTATAAACTGGTTCGGCAATATAATTGTAGTTTTTATTTTCCCAATTTGTCATATCAATTTTTTTGTCATATTCTTTTAAAATACTATAAACATATAAGTATAAATAAAGTTGTTCTTCTTCATCTAGAGTATTATCTCTATTACTATCAAAATCGAGAAGTGAACAAATTTTAAATTGCATTTGCACTTGATTATCGCTTTCATTAGCGTATAAAGTGACATCATTATATACTCCACCGATTGGTGATATGCTATTAAATAAATCTTCTGTTAAAATGTTTTTTGCTATTGATAAATATTCATCATTAGCAAAATAATCTTCCCAAGTTAAATTATCTCCATTTGTTATTTTTTCTTTATCAATGTTAGTTATTGATGAACCAATATTTGAATATGTTGAAACAATTTTAATGAAATAATATGTATTATTGTATACTTGTGGACAATATGAAGTTATTTCAACTGTGTCATTATCATTTAAGGTAATGGTTGATTGATAAATAGATAATGATGTGGAAAATGTTAATGCACCTGAATAGAATATTTTAGCATCACTTGTTGAATAATTGTAAGTAAATGTATTTTCATTTTTCTCAAAAAATAATGATGAAATATTGAAATCGGCAAAAGGGGAACTGCCATTATAAGTGTAAACTAATCCTTGATTGTAGTAGCCTTTATCACTTACTGGAACAACTTTTTGTAATTCATTATTATCAGTTATATAATAGCCATCAAAAGAAACAAGATTGTTTTTATTATCAAGAATTTCTTCTTTTAATGTATGGTTAGCGTATGTATATGTATTATTTGATAATAGCGTTCCTGAATAGTTAATATCAGCAACTTGATACATCTTGACATTTTCTGTATAGTTTCCTTGCGAAAGTCTATTCATCATTTCTTTGAATTGTTTGTCTTCTTCACCGCTTTTCGGATTAATAAAGTGTTTTGTGACATTTTCATCATCGCC
>FR889388.1:6464-15886 GCA_000432895.1 Firmicutes bacterium CAG:449
ATTTTCATCATCGCCGATACCTGTAATGTTTCCTTCAAAAGTATAAGATAATTCATAACTTACACTTGTAGATGAATCCACTCTTTTTTGGGATTTTGTTTGGATATAATATTTTGTTAGGTTATTGTTTTCTGATTCTAAAATAAAAGTATCGACAAATGGAATTGTATTTTCTCCATAAATGCAACTAGTAATATTCTTTAAGATATTTTCATCAATTTCGCTAGTTTTGAGGGTAAATTTGTTGCCTTCTATTTTAAACATTGAACTATTTAAATATGTAAAAAAGTTTGCTAGTCCACTTTCGTCCCATTTGAGATATTCTGTATCACCTTTGATATTTTCTTGTGTAGCAGTTGCATAGTATATTTTATTATCAATTCCTAAAAATTTATATTGAGCATATCCTAATAAGTTTTTTGATAAATTGCCACTGCTTGTAACAACATCTTTTGTTAGTTTATTTTTATTTTCGTTATCTTCATATTGTTGGTATGAATATTCTGTAGGTGTTGTTTGAGTGTCGAGATAAAAGTATGAAACTGCTTCATCATCTTGAGAATTATAATTGACTTTACTTTTAATTGTTACTAAAGATTCAAGGCTAACACCTTCGGATGCTTTATTTAGCATTTCTTGTAATAAAACTTTATTTGTTTCATCATTAGAAGATGATGTATCTACGATGCTAGAAGAATTATTACAAGCTGATAGTAATGAAATAAAACATAAACAAGAAATTATTGATTTCTTTGATTTCATTTAAAAATATCCTCCTAATTTTATCAATAATTATATATTTTACATATGAAAATTTAAATAAAATATTACATAAAATAAAATTATTATTTTTTAATATGCATAAATTTATTTTTTTATATAAAAAAATGTAAAATAAAAAAAGTTATTCTCATTAATTTAAGAATGACTTATTGCATATCCACATGGTGGAGCTGACGAGGATCGAACTCGCTACCTTCTGAGTGCAAATCAGATGCTCTCCCAGATGAGCTACAGCCCCATGTATATAACAGGATTTTTTTATCCTGGGATAGTCGATAAATGGTCGGGAAAACAGGATTCGAACCTGCGACCCCCTGATCCCAAATCAGGTGCACTACCAAGCTGTGCTATTTCCCGCTTTTTTTGTAATGGCGCGCTAGGCAAGAATCGAACTCGCAACCTCCAGATTCGTAGTCTGACACTCTATCCAGTTGAGCTACTAGCGCAAGCCTAATTAATATAACTCAATTTAGATATCTTGTCAACTATTTTATAGATTAATTGCGATTTTTTTGGAGGTTCCTGTCGGATTTGAACCAACGATCACTGAGTTGCAGTCAGTTGCCTTGCCAGCTTGGCTAAGGAACCATCCTAAACTTGTTTTCGCAAGTATGATTTTAGCAAATAGATAATAAAACTTCAACAATAAAGTATAACTTTTTAAAAAAACTTTATTTTAAAATCTTATTTATAAATAATATGTTTAAAGTTGAAAAAAGTTCTAGAAAATATATAATTATTTTGTAACAAGTTTTATGGAAAGTTTAAGAAAAATATATCGTATTGGTCATGGACCATCATCATCTCATACAATTGCTCCTCAAATGGCATCTCATTATGTTTTAAAAAAGCATCCAGATGCTGATTTTTTTAAGGTAACATTATTTGGATCATTAGCTTTGACAGGTCATGGTCATTTAACTGATACAATTATTAAAAAAGTTTTCAAAAATAAAAGAGTTGGTATTATTTTTGATTATTATAAAAATGTTATTCATCCTAATACAATGTTAATTGAAGTTTTTAAAGAAAATAATAAAATTGCTGATTATAATATTGTTTCATTAGGTGGAGGTTCATTTTTAGTTAATGATAAACAAATAGAAAAAGATGATAATATTTATCCTTTTTCAAATTTTGATGAAATAAAAGAATTTTGTAAAAAAAATAATTTGTCTCTTTCAGAATTTGTTTATAAATTTGAAGATAAAAGAATAAAACAATACTTAGATAAAGTGTATAAAACGATGGAAAACGCTATTAAAAGAGGTTTATCTAAAGATGGTTTTCTTCCAGGTGGTTTAAAAGTTAAAAGAAAAGCAAAACTATTTTTAAATGCAAAAGAAAATGAATCTTTTGATACTTATAAAATTCGTAAAATTTCTTCTTATGCATATGCTACTAGCGAAGAAAATGCGAGTGGTGGGACAATTGTTACAGCACCTACTTGTGGTTCATGTGGGGTTTTACCTGCTGTTTTATTTTATTTAAAAGAAATTAATCATTATTCAAAAGAAGAAATTATTGATTCTTTGGCGGTTGCTTCGCTTTTTGGTAACATTATTAAAACTAATGCTTCTTTATCTGGAGCATATGCTGGATGTCAAGCGGAAATTGGATCGGCTTGTTCTATGGCTGCAGCTGCTTGCAGTTATTTATCTTGTGCTAGTATTGAAGAAATTGAATATGCTAGTGAAATTGCAATGGAACATCATTTAGGATTAACATGTGATCCTGTTAAAGGTTTAGTTCAAATTCCTTGTATTGAAAGAAATGCTGTTGCTGCTTTAAGAGCAATTGATGCGAGTAGATTAGCAAGTTTTATAACTTCATCAAGTCAGATTTCATTTGATACAGTTGTACAAACAATGTTAGAAACTGGTAAAGATTTAGCTAAAGAGTATAAAGAAACTTCTTTAGGTGGATTAGCTAGAAATTATAAAAAAAACTAAGTATTGTCAACTACAATTTAATATGTAGTTTTTCAAAACTTAGTTTTTTCTTAGATATATTTTTTGTTAATTTTTCTTTTTATACCTTTTACAATAAAATATGTTGGTATTGCAAGAATGGTTAATCCTAAAATTATATAGTAAGGTATCATATTTGTTGATGCTCTAACTTGTGACCACATAATGACAACATCTTTGTTTGCTTCACCAAAATCATTCATAACAGCGCATCTTTTAATAATTTTATCTGATGGATATTGAGATTCAAGAGTATTTTGATAGAAATCATCATAAGGATAGACTAATGTTGATTTATCTTCTGGAAGGGCATCTTTGAAATAGTATGATACATCATATCCTTCATCAAGTGGTGCATCTTCTTCATTTACTTCTGCAAAAAACTCTTCATCAGTTGGTAAATTACCTTGTGAGTCTTTAATACATAAATAGAATTTATTATTATAATGAACATAATTATAATCCGCTTCATATTCATCGTCTATATAAAATTCTGTTGCTCCATACCAAGGCATAACAGTGTTAAAAACATCTTCAGAAGCAATAAATGACGAATAACCAATGTATGACATGTTAGCAGCAGCGTATGTTGGATCGGATAAGAAGTTGATAAAGGCATAAGCAAGTTCTTTGTTTGCTTTTTTTGGCATACACCAACCATCATACCAAATATTGCTACCTTCTTCAGGTACAGAATAGTAAAGATATTTTGGATTATTTAATGACGAGGCTGTATCAATAGAATAAATAGCATCTCCTGACCAAGCAAGGTTCATTTTGATTTTACCATCGATAATATCATTTTTACCTGAGTCAACTTCAAAACCATAAATATTATTCTTTAATGAGCATAATTCATCTCTAACAACTTTAATATCTTTTTCTTCGTGGCGATCGAATACTTCTTGGAGTTTAATATTATATTTGGAAATGAAATCATTATATTCTTCATTTGATAAATCTTCTTCAGTTCTTCCATTTAATAATTGGTCTTTGTATGAATCTAATTCATCTTTGTATCCATGTAATATACCAATTACATATGTGTCTCTCATGGAATTTTTTACAGAAGCATATTTATAATATTGATTATCCCAATAAACATCCCATGAAGTAGCATCTTCTTGCGATATATATTCAGGATCATAAATAATTCCTAATGTTCCCCACATGTATCCAGCAGCGTAATCACCTAGTTTCTTTTTGTTTCCATTTTCATCTAGGCTTGTTGCTTCCATATTATTAAATCTATTAATAATATTTGTAGCACCATATTCATAGTATGTTGATAATTTTTCTTTATCGATTTTTTCAATTAAATCTTCGTTTATTAATCGTTGAATCATATATTCAGATGGACAAACTAAATCGTAATATCCTTCGTTTTGAAGTGTCATTTGATTGTACATTGTTTCAACTGTATCAAATGTATAGTAATTTACTTTTACATCATAAACATATTCAAATAAAGTGATTAAATCGATGTAACCTTCTTCTTCATCAAAACTTGATGAAATATAATCTTCACAATTGTATATAGTTAATTCTTGTCCTTCAAATCCTGATACTTTTTCTGGTAATTCAAAATATGATGGAATGGTTGTAGTTTCTTCTTGTTCTCCACATCCACTTAATAAAGAGATAGAAATTAAACCAATGGCTAAAATTTTATATTTATTCATTTATTTTCCCTCCTTAATTAAGGATTTTTTTGTATTCTTTTTTGTTGAAATATTGTTAATAATGACAATAATAACTGCTAGTAAAAATATAAATGTTGTTAACGCTCTTACTTCAGGTGGCATTGGCCTTTTGGAAAGAATTTTTTGAACATATGTTGATAATGTTTCAAAACTTGGTTCTTTTAAATATTGAGTTATAACAAAATCATCAAGAGATAAAGTAAGTGAAAGCATAAAACCTGACATAATTCCTGGTATTATTTCTGGAAGAATAATTTTAAATAAAGCATGTTTTGGAGTTGCACCTAAATCTAATGCTGCTTCATAAATATTTGGATCCATTTGTTGAAGTTTTGGCTTAACAGATAAATAAACAAATGATATTGTTAATACAACATGACCAATAAGTAGAGTTAAGAAAGTAAATTTTCCTCCTGTGAAAGTAACAAATAAAACTGCTAAAGATAAAGCCATAACAATTTCTGCATTAACTACAGGAAGTTGAGTAATAGTTTCAACTGTCTTTTTGTATCTTTTGGAACTATAGAAGGTTCCAATAGCTCCTAAAGTCCCTAAAATTGTTGAAACAATTGCAGAAGTGATTGCAATTAATAAAGTATTTAAGACAGCTTGCATTAAATGTTCATTTTGAAACATTTTAGCGTATAATTCAAAAGAAAAGCCATCCCAAACACCAATTGTTTCACTTGTAGTAAAAGAGAAAACAATTAAAACGAAAATTGGCAAATACATTAAAAATAAAATTAAATAAATAAAAGATTTCGCTAAAATTTTTTTTACCATATTGATGTCCTCGTGTTTTCTTCTTTGGAAAAGCGTCTTGTTAGCATGACACTTATTCCAATTAATAAAAGCATAATCAATGCCATAAATGAACCGAAGTTCCAATCATTTTGATTAAAATATAAATCAATATATGAACCAAATAAAACAACATTATATTCAGATAATAAATCTGAAATAACATAACTAGATATAGTTGGCATGAAAACCATAGTAATCGCGGATATGATTCCAGGCATTGTCATAGGAATAATAACTTTAGTAAATGTTTGAAATCCATTTGCTCCTAAATCATAACTTGCTTCGATTTGGCTTTTATCCATTTTTAGCATAGTTGAATACAATGGTAAAATTACAAATGGAAGGTAATTGTAGACTAAACCAATAATGGTGGCTAATTCTGGATGAGTGCCTCCACCTATTTTTAACCAAGTTAATAATTCTCTAGTTGCACCAGTACGAATAACAAAATTAATCCACATAGGCATAATAAATAATAAGACGATAACTTTGTTTTTATTATATTTTTTATTTGCAAGTAAGTAAGCAATAGGATACCCGATTATTAAGCAAATTATAGTATTAGCAATAGCAAATACCAGTGATATTAATAAGACATTAACATTTGTCATATCAGAGAAAAATTTTTGAAAATTAGCAAAAGAAATTCCACTTTCTCCTTTATTAGTGAATGCATAGTAAACTATTAATAATAAAGGTGCTATAACAAAGAAAAGGAAAAATAAAACATAAGGTATAGAAAGATATTTTCTTTGAAATCTAAATTTCATATTTTTTAATATCTCCTTTTAATTTCATTTTGATGAATTCAGGTTTGATTTTGATAGAAACAATATCGCTTTCATTCCATGTCCATTCATTATCGACAACAAAGTCTTCTTCATCTTCTGTTCTAATAATATATTGATAATGGTCTCCTTTATAAACCATTTGAATGATAGATCCAGTAATGTTTCCTTCTTCCATATTGTCAGACATTTCGATATTTTGCATATCTACATTTACTATTACATCAGCATCATTTAAATCATATTTTTTATTGTCAGGTCCAATTAAATATCCTTCTTCATCTAAAGTGGAGCCTTTTAATAATGTTGTAACATCAACATCCCATTCTGTTCCAGCAAAAACTACTTGATTATTTTTATTGATATAAGCATCATCATAGATATTTGTTGATACTTCTCTATGCATAATATGAATGTTTTCTGGAGTTATAGATAAAGAAACTAATTTATCTTGAGGATATGATTCTGTCGATTGAACAATTACTTCACTTTTACCAACCATTACTACATATTGATAATGAATTCCTTTAAATATTTTTGATTTAATAATTCCATCAACTGTTCCTTTACCTTGTTCAGAAANNGTTCCTTTACCTTGTTCAGAAATAATAATATCTTCTGGCCTTAAGACAACATCAACTTTTTCATTGATTGGGAAATCATCAACCATTTTGAATAATTTATTTAAAATTTTAACTTCGTGATCTTTAAAAATGGTTCCTGAATAAATATTTGATTCACCAATAAAATCAGCTACGAATGCATTTTTTGGTTCATCATATATTTCTTTTGGCTTACCAACTTGTTGGATAATTCCATCTGCCATAACTACTATTGTATCTGACATAGTTAAAGCTTCTTCTTGGTCATGGGTAACATAAATAAATGTTATGCCAAGTTTTTTATGCATTTCTTTTAATTCAAGTTGCATTTCTTTTCTCATTTTTAAATCAAGTGCACCTAAAGGTTCATCTAAAAGAAGAATTTCTGGTTCATTAACAATAGCTCTAGCAATAGCGATTCTTTGTTGTTGACCTCCAGAAAGTGTCGAAATATCACGATTTTCAAATGCCTCTAAATCAACAATTTCTAATGCTTTTTTCACTTTTTTAGCAATTTCTTCTTTGCTAAGATGAATCATTTTTGTCTTTTGATTTCCTTTTTTGTCAGTATATGTATAAGGAATTTTTTTGAGATTTAATCCGAAAGCAATATTTTCATAAACATTTAAATGAGAAAATAAAGCGTATCTTTGGAAAACAGTATTAATTGGTCTTTTATATGGAGGAAGGTTGGAAATATCTTTACCATTTAATAGAATTTGACCACTTGTTGGTGTATCAAAACCGGCAATCATTCTTAATGTTGTTGTTTTACCACATCCAGAAGGACCTAAAAAAGTAACAAACTCTCCTTTTTTTATTTTAAGGTTGAAGTTTTCAACAACATATGTGTCAGCATCGTCAAATTTTTTGTATACATTATTTAATTCAATAATAAAATCTTGTGTTTCGTTCATTTTTTTACCCCTTTAAAAATTTGGTGGACTAGAAATCCAAATTATTTTTGCATTACTATTTGATGTATTTTTTAAATAGTGTGTTTTTGATGATTCGTAATAAAAGGATTCTCCTTTTTTACATTTAAATTTTTGATTATCTAGGCAAACTAGAATATTTCCTTCAATAACATAGCCAAATTCTTCACCCTCGTGGGGGTAATCAATTGGTGTTGATTGATTAGGATATAAATTAAGTAAGATTGGTTCCATTTCATTTTTTTGAGCGTTAGTAATTAGCCATGTAATCGAACCATATTCATTGTTCTTAGAAAAATAATTTTCTTTGGTAAATACAATTTTTTCAGAGATTGTATCACTTGAGAAAAACTCATTTAAATTACTTCCCAGTACATCAAGAATATCAACTAATGTGGCGATTGATGGTGAAGTTAAATCATTTTCTAGTTGTGAAATATACCCTTTAGTTAAATCGCATCTAGAAGCGAGTTCTTCTTGAGTTAAGTTATTTAAAGTTCTAAGCATTTTAATCTTTTTTCCAATGACTTCCATAACCTCTCCTTTAGTTTTGTAGTTTTAAGTTTAAAGTTTAATAAAACTAAACAAAAGACGAAAATATTTTATTTATAATTGCTTATATAGTCAACAAAAATGTTAAAAAAATTTTAATTTATTTTTTTCTTAAAAATATTTACAATTAAATTAACTGTTTATTATTTTAAAAAAAACCTAAAAATAGGTGTTTTTTCTGAATTATCATATTTTATTATTTGCTATAAAATTTTATTAAAAAAAGTAATAAATTTTTTAAAATCTAATTTAGAAAAAAATTTCTTGTTTCTTATAAAATTATCGATATAATAATTTTGTATGCAAATATTGAATGTTCAACAGTTAAAAAAAGAGTTTGGGGATGATATTTTATTTGAAGATGTTTCATTTTCTTTAAATGATAATGATCGTCTTGCTTTAATTGGCCCAAATGGAAATGGAAAATCAACTTTAATCAAAATTATCTTAAATGAAGTAGATAAAACTAGTGGAGAAGTTGTACTTGCAAAAGGAACAACAATTGGCTATTTATCACAAGATGTTATTACTAATTTAGATAATAATTTATATGATGAAGTTGAAAGTGTTTTTTCTTCTTTAATAGAGCAAGAAAAGAAACTAAAGGAAATGGAAGATGAAATTTCTTTAAATCCTAATAATGTCGAACTTATTGAAGAATATGGTATTAAACAAAATGATTTTTTAGAAAAAGGTGGATATAATTATCACTATTTAATTAATATGATGTTATCAAAATTTGGCTTTTATAAAGAAGATTTAACAAGAACCATTTCTTCTTTTTCTGGTGGAGAAAGAACTAAGATTGCTTTTGTTAAATTATTATTAATTAAACCAAATTTATTAATATTAGATGAACCAACCAATCACTTGGATATATCAACAATTGAATGGCTTGAGCAATATTTAAAAGGATATGAAGGAGCTTTACTTTTTATAAGTCATGATCGTTATTTTATTGATGCTTTAGCTAATAAAATTGTCGAATTAGAAAATAAAACATCTTCTTTTTATAAAGGTAATTATACTTATTATGTCGAAGAAAAGAAATTAAGATATGAACAACTGCTATCTAAACATAATAAGCAACAAAAAGAGATTGCCCGTTTAAAACGTTTTATTGAGTTTTATAAACCTAAACCACGATTTGTAGCAAGAGCAAAAGATCGTGAAAAAAAACTTGAACATATGAAGATGATTGATAAACCTGCTACAGAAAATAATTTTTTAAAATTATCTTTTCAAGGTAATGTTTATGAAGGAAAAGAAATTATTTCTGTGAAAG
>FR889388.1:15961-17595 GCA_000432895.1 Firmicutes bacterium CAG:449
GGAAAAGATCGTATTGCTATTATGGGAAGTAATGGATGTGGTAAAACTACGCTTTTAGATGCACTTATTAATCATAAACATATCTTAAATGGAGAAATAAAATATGTTAGAAATGTGAATGTTGGTTATATTAAACAACATCAAATTGATTTGAATCCAGATAGAACTATTTTTGAAGAAATGCAATTTAATTTTCCTTCTTTAGGTGAAAAAACTATTTATAATTATTTAGGTAGATTTAATTTTGATTATGAAGATTCTTCTAAAAAAATTGCTATTTTATCAGGTGGAGAAAAAACAAGAATTGTCTTAGCAAAAATAATGCTAGAAAATTATGATGTTTTAGTGCTTGATGAACCGACTAACCATTTAGATATGGTCACCAGACAAGCCCTAATTTTAGCTTTACAGGCGTATCAAGGATCAATCATTTTTGTTAGTCATGATCGTTATTTTGTGGATGAATTAGCTACTCATTTGATTTATGTTGATCATCAAACTCCATATTTTATTAAAGGAAATTTTTTAGATTTTAAAGAACAAGAAAGTAAACTCTTAACTATAAGTGATGAACTAGTTGAAGAAAAAAAGATAGAAAAGAAAGTTATTAATAAAAAACCATCTTTAAAACTAGAAGAGCAAATAAAAAAACTAGAAGAAGAAATAAAAAAAGTCAAAGAAGAGCAATTTTTAGAAGAAAATTATATGGATTATCAAAAAATGCAATCTTTAGATAAGAAATTAAAGGAATTGGAAACTAATTTAGCTAAATTAGAAGAAGAATATTTACAAGAATAAATTTCTTATTGATTAAATAAAAATTTGGTGCTATTATAAAAAGGCTTAAGGAGAAAATGTATGTTGATTGATGATATCAAAAAAGCAAGTGTTGAAGCTATGAAAGCTCGTGATAGCATCGCTAAAGGTATATATTCAATTATAGTTAACAAGTATATGCTTCTTAACATTGAAAAAAAAGAAAAAGGTGAACAAGCAACTGATAATGATATGATTTCGATTATATCAAAAACTCTTAAAGAGCTTGCTGATGAAAAAGAAAGTTATTTAAAAGTTAATAATCAAGAAAAAGTTAATGCTATTGCTCATCAAGAAGAACTTATTTCTAAATATCTACCTAAGATGTTATCAGAAGATGAGATTAGAAAAGAAATTAATTCTTTAGAAGATAAATCAATACCTTCTATTATGAAACATTTTAAAGCTAATTTCCAAGGAAAAGTAGATATGTCATTAGTTAATAAGATTGCAAAGTCTATTTAACTTTCCTTCCCTAGGGGTGTCGTACAATGGTAGTACAGCGGTCTCCAAAACCGTTAACGCGGGTTCGATTCCTGTCACCCCTGCCATTAAGAATGCATTAGTTTGATACAGTAAAATGTGTCAAATTTTTTTTATTTTTACGGAAGTTTGATTCCTACCATTGGTTCGAACATTCGAACTTTGATACACAAAAATTTTTATTTTTTTAATTTCTATTTGTGGATTTGTGCAGTTTTATGCATCAACGATTGAACGATTATCCTAACAAATGAACGATTACAGGAACTATTGAACGTTTACTCCAATTATTGAACGATTATTGTAAAAGCGATAAAAAAGTGTTATAATTTTAG
>FR889389.1:0-10387 GCA_000432895.1 Firmicutes bacterium CAG:449
TACGTGTTAATTTTTGACGTATACACTTCTAACTTGGTAGATAGGATAATTTTCCCTTTATGCCAACAAAAAAAGGTCTGACACATTTTGTATCAAACCTATGCTTTTCTTATGGTGGAACTGCCGAGAGTTGAACTCGGGTCCAGAAATAGCCACATATAGAGCACTACAAGTTTAGTTTATTAATAAATTTCATAGAAGGTAAGATTAATAAACAACTCTAACTTCTACTAACCTATAAAATTTTCGTTACTAACTTATAGATATCGTTAATACTTATTCTCTCTAAATTTCACCATTATAGAACCGAGAGATCCATTTCTATAATAGTGATTTGCTTCCAAATAGGACTATGGCTTAATTAAGCAGCAAATGCTAAACGATTTGAATTGCCATTTATAGGCGTTTGATCTATACGCGATCAACCGACTGCTCTCTATACCCTGCATATCCCTGTCGAAACCTTGTCAGCCCCAATAGTATTATATGCACATAAGATAATACCATATTTTATTAATTTTACAAGATTTAAATAAATTTAAATTACATTTATGCTATACTTATCCAAAAAGGAATTTATAACTATGAAATTTGTTTTAGCCACTAGTAATGAACATAAAAAAGAAGAATTTGAATCATATTTTAAAAAATATAATATTGAAATTTTAACTTTAAAGGATTTAAACATAAATGTTGATGTTGAAGAAACTGGTTCAACTTTTAAAGAAAATGCCTACATTAAAGCTTCAACAATTGCTAAATTAACTCCTTATGTAGTAATTGCAGATGATTCAGGATTACAAATTCATGCTTTAAATGATTTTCCAGGAATTTATTCAGCAAGATTTATGGAAGGACATACTTATGAAGAAAAGTTTGTTTCTATTAATGAAAAACTACAAAATATTTCTGATCGAAGTGCTTGTTTTAATTGTACTTTATGCATTATGAATCTAGAAAAAAATCCAATATATATTGAAGGTAAAGCAGAAGGAACTATTCTTGAATCAAGTAAAGGTAAACAAGGCTTTGGATATGATCCTATTTTCTATTATGAGCCTTTAAAAAAGACTTTTGCTGAATTAACTAAAGATGAAAAAAATCAAGTTTCCCATCGTGGGCTTGCTATAAAAAAATTTATTGAATATTTAAAGGAATGTAATTATTTATGAAATATAAAACTATAATTTTTGATTTAGATGGTACTTTATTAAATACTTTAGAAGATATTAAAGATGCTATTAATGAAACATTTAAAAATTTAAATTATCCTTATATTGTAAACAATGAAGATACTAAACACTTTATTGGATATGGCATGAACATTTTAGTAAATCGTGTTAGTGAAAAATTTTCTTTTAATGAAAAACAAAAAGAAGAATTTTTAAATCTATATCGTCAAGAATATACTCGTCATGTTAATAAAAAAACTAAGCCTTTTTTGGGAGTAATTGAAGGCTTAAAAAATTTAAAAGAAAATGGTGTTAAATTAGGTGTAATTTCTAATAAACCAAATAATGATGCTTTGAAATGTATAGAACATTATTTTGGTAACATTTTTGATTTTGTAATAGGTAATACAGAAGGCATTAAAATAAAACCTTATCCAGATATTTTTTATTATATGGTTAATAAATTTAAATTCGATAGAAATAGTGTCTTATATGTTGGTGATATGGATGTTGATTTGATTTTCAGCAGAAATATTGATGTTGATGTAGCCATTGTTAGTTATGGATATGGAGAAAAAGGAACATATGAAGAAGCTAATTATATAATTAGTGATTTTAGTGAATTAATGAGGATTGAAAATGAAAAAACAGCTTAGTTTAGTCAAAGGTTTATTAATCTTTGTATTTATTTTATCTATCTTACAAACAATAATGTTAATTATTGAGCCTGATACAAAACATATAATTTTAAGTGTTGTTGTTTATTTAGGTTTACTACTTATTTTAATTTTTTATTTTATTTGTTTTTTTGAAGTAAAGAAAATTATTTTTGAAACAAATAACCAATATAATATTCGATTAATTGAAGAAGATGATTATCAATTAGTTAGACAATTATTAGATTCATCTAAACTAGATAATTCTCCTGAAGAAGCTAAAAAATTAGAAGAATATAAAAAAATAACTATTGATTTTATAAGACTCCATTATCACTATATTGTTTTTGATAAGAATGATGTAATAGGCATTTTTTATGCGAAAAAGAAAAAAAATACTATATATATTGAATTTAAGAATTATTTTGAAAATGCATCTTTAAAAGAAATGTTGCAAGAAATTGCTAAAAATAATAATTTAGAAATTATATTTAAGGATTAGTTATGAAAAAATTATTTAAAACCACTTGCTTGATTGTACCTTTATTAACTAGTTGTTCTATTAATGGTTCTGTTCATGATGAACAAGATTATATTGTTGAATTACCATATAAAGAAAACTTTAAGATTTTACAATTAACCGATATTCATATGTCAGTTTCTGATGATTTAAATGAAGATTTTTCATTTTTAAGTTTAACTATTAAAGAAGCAAATCCAGATTTAATGATTTTAACGGGAGACATTTTCTTTTTAGCCAATAAATATGTTGTTAATCAAACTTTCAATTTTATAGATTCTTTTAATATTCCTTGGGCTTATACATATGGAAATCATGATGAACAAGGATATTATTCCTCAAATTATATTTCTGATTATTTACAAAGTGATAACTTAAAAAATTGTTTATATAAAAATTTTAAAGATGATATTGAAGGCGAAGCCAATTATGTTATTGATTTAGTAGAAAATGGTTCAACTAAATATCAATTTTATATTTTTGATAGCAATACTTATAATTTTGTTGAAGGAAGTAAATATGATTACATTCATTATGATCAAATTGCATGGTATGAAAGAATGGTTAAATATTCCACTAAAAAAAGGTTTAATGAAGAGTTTTCAAATACAGAAAAAAGAATTTATTCACAATGTTTCTTCCATATTCCATTAGTAGAATATATTGATGCTTTAGCTGAACATATGGGAGAAGAATATACTCTTCTTCATGCTAGAGAATCAAATAGTGATGACCCTAAAGATTATTGTTGCCCATCTAAAATTAATACTCACTTATTTGATAAAATTAAAGATCTTGGCTCTAGTTATGGAGTCTATTGTGGACACGATCATACAAACAATTTTACTTTTATTTATCAAGGAATAACTTTAAGCTATGGAACTAAATCAACTGATAATATTTATCATTTAGATGATATGATGGGTGGTAGTTTAATTACCATTGAAAATGAATTTACCAAAAATCCAATAGTAACTCCTATTTACCATACTTACGAGGAAATTTAAGATGAAACGATATAAAATTTTATTAAGCTTAATTTGTTTATTAATTGGTAGTGCTTTATTTTTTCATGGAGTTAATTTAACCGCAAATGGAATGGCTAATGGAATTAAATTTATTGGCTACTTACCTTATGCATTTTTTGGTATAGAAATAATTAATTTATCTTTAGCTTTTTTTAAAGATAGATTTAAATATTTTTCCATTAGTTCAATAATATTATCAAGTATTAGTTTAGTTTTATTAATAATTTCTATTTGGATAAATTTTAAAGGTAAAATTATATTTGGCTTCACAACCTATATTTATCCTTTAGATTTTATTATTTTACATATTGTTTTATTAATTAGTGCGATATTTATTTTTATTAAAAGTCAAAAAAACGAAAAAATAAATTTCTTAAAGAGAATCTTTTTCTTTTTTGTTCTTTATGAAGGTAGTTATCGCTTAGGAGCGGTTTTGTTTTCGCCTAGTTTTCTTGAAATTGATAATTTTATTTATTTTTTACCAATGTTAATCCATCATCTTTTACCAATTAGTTTAATTATTATTTGTTTATTTAATATTAAATCAATTAAATTATCGATTGTTATGCTTTGCTTAAGTGTTGCATGTCTAGCTTACAATCTTATTATATTTAATGTTTTTAATGTATATATAACAAAAATGACTAGTCCTTTATATACTATAGATAGATTTATTTCTTTTCCCATCGGTTTTATATTATTGAATATTGCTTCAATATTTCCTCCAATAGTAAGCATAATTTATTTAGTTAGAAATAAACATGATGAAAAAAATGTAAAGGTTTTGTAAAATGATTTTAAGGAGACAATTTATGGAAATTAAATTATATAATAGTTTAACAAATCAAATTGAAAAATTTGTTCCACTTCATGAAGGTGAAATAACATGTTATGTATGTGGTCCAACCGTTTATAATTATGTTCATGTAGGCAATCTTCGTCCTGTTGTAGTTTTTGATGTTTTAAGAAGATTATTTTTATATCTGGGATATAAAGTAACATTCATCTCTAATTTTACTGATATTGATGATAAAATTATTAAAGAAGCTCATAAAGAAAATTTAACAGAAGCGGAAATTGCTGAAAAATATATTAAAGCTTTTGAAGAAGCAAGAATTGGTGTACATGCTTTAAAACCAACTTATCAACCACGAGTTACAAAAACAATGCCTGAAATAATAAAATTCATCCAAGAATTACTTGATAAAGGATATGCTTATCAAATTGATGGTGATGTTTATTTTAGAGTAAGCAAAATTAAAGATTATGGTTGTTTATCTAATATGAAAATTGATGATTTACTTGTCGGAGCAAGAATTGAAGAAAACTCAAAAAAAGAATCACCTCTTGATTTTGCTTTATGGAAAAAAACTGATGATGGCATCAAGTTTGATTCACCATTTTCTAAAGGTAGACCTGGTTGGCATAGCGAATGTGTTGTAATGATTAATTCATTAGTTCCAGGCGGGAAAATAGATATTCATGGAGGTGGATTTGATTTAAAATTCCCTCACCATGAAAACGAAATAGCTCAAGAAGAAGCTTTATATGGTCATAAAATTGCTCGTTATTGGATGCATAATGGTTTCATTAATGTCGATAATGTCAAAATGTCAAAATCTTTAGGTAATGTTATATTAGCTAATGATTATATTAATCTTTATGGTGGTAATGTTGTAAGATTTATGCTTGTCAACACTCATTATCGTGTCCCTGTTAATTTTTCTAATGATTTAGTAGAATCCGCTAAAAAAGAATTAGAAAAAATTTCATCAACTTATTCAAAATTAGGAGTTTTATTACAACTTAACAAAGTTGATATAACACATTTTAATAAAGATGAACTCGATATGCATAATTTCTTAGAAGCATTATGCGATGATTTAAATACTGCAAATGCTATGACAGAATTATATCGAATTATTAAAGAAGGTAATGTTAATTTAAGAAATAAAACACCTGATTTAGTAAAGATTAAGAATTTATTTTTCACTATGCAAGATATGCTTTCTATTTTAGGATTAGAATTTGATATACCTCATTTAAGTAATGATGATATTGAATTATATAATAAATATCTAAATGCAAAAGAAAATAAAGATTTCGAAACATCTGATAAATTAAGAAAAGAATTAATTGAAAGAAAGATTTTATAAAATTTATGGATAAAATAATTATTGATTTTTTTGAAAATATTCATATTTTTGGACACATTGTTTTAATTTTAATCGAATTAATTTGTGCTGCTTTATTTGCAGGATTAATTGGTTATGAAAGAGAAAGCAATGGTCATGCAGCTGGCTTAAGAACTCATATTTTGGTTTCTGTTGGAGCATGCTTAATTATGATAGTTTCTATTTCAGGCCCAGGATTTGGTGATGCGACTAGAGATCCAGCAAGAATTGCTGCTCAAGTTGTTTCAGGAATTGGATTTTTAGGTGCAGGAACAATTATTCAAAATGGAACCAATGTAAAAGGATTAACTACCGCGGCAACTATTTGGTTATGCGGAGGTATTGGTTTAGCTTGTGGAGCAGGATATTTTTCAGGAGCAATTATTGCAACAATTGTTTCTTTAGTAAGTTTAACTTTATTAATCAAAGTTGAAGTTAAAATCAGTAGACAATCACCAAGAATAATGTTAATTGTTAATGGAAGTCAAACAAATGTTTTAAAAGATATTATGGAATTATCCACAACTTTTGAAGTAGAAATAAAAGACATTAGATCAAATCTTGTAAAAACTAAAGACGGTGATGCTCGTTATCATATTACTTTAACTTTAAATAAAAATTCTATTTTAAACATTGAATCATTTGCCGATGAATTAAAAAATAGATTACTTCCTATTGATTTTAAACTTTATAGAAAATAATTCTTTACAAATTGTTAATTAATATTTAGTATTAATACGATTTAGAAAGGAAAGAATAAATAAGAAAAAAATGAGAAATTATATATATGGAAAAAACTCATGCAAAAATGCATTAGTTAGAAATAATACAATTAAAAACATTTTCTTACTAGATGGATTTAAAGATCCAACAATTTATAAAATAATAAAAGAAAAAAATTTTAAATTCGAATATTTATCTTCAAAACAAATGGAAAATCTTGTTGGAAGAAATAATCATCAAGGAATTATTATTGAAATAAACGATTATACGTATTTAGAATTAAACGAATTACTCGATTTATTAAAAGGCAAAGAATACCCAACTATTGCAATTTTAGATGGTATAGAAGATCCTCATAATTTTGGTGCCATTTTAAGAAGTGGTGATGCTTTTGGAATTGATGGATATATCATTGGAAGTAATAGGCAAGTCGGTTTAACAAATATTGTTGGGCATGTTTCAACTGGTGCTATTGAATATGCAAAAGTTTGTAAAGTAACTAATCTAAACCAAACTATTAATACTTTAAAAGAAAATGGTTATTGGATTGTTGCTAGCGATGGTTTAGCTAATATGTCTTATAAAGATGTTGATTACAAAATGAAAAGTGCTATTATCATTGGTTCAGAAGGAAAAGGAATTGGTCCACTTTTATTAAAAAATAGTGATTTCATCACAAAAATACCAATGGTTGGACATGTCAATTCATTGAATGCCTCTGTAGCGGCCGCTTTATATTTTAATGCTGTCCTTGAAAGTAAAAATAATGTTAAGTGATGATGAATTAATTTTACAAATTAAAAAAAATAATCTAGAAGCTCTCGAGCTTCTTTTTTTTAAATATGAGATTAATTTTAATTTTTTAATTAAAAAATTGGGAAATTATTTCAAACCATTAAATTATGATAAAGAAGATTTAAAGATTATAATGAAAACTAACATGCTTAATATAATTAAATTATATGACATAAATAAAGCTTGTTTTTCTGCTTTTTGGATATTAATGGAAAAAAGACATTTAATCAAAATTTATCGAGAAAAAAATGTGGACATTAAATCATCAATAACCAATACCAGTTTAGATGAACAAAAAAGTGATTTTATTTTAAATAAATATCTCGTGGAAACACCTCTAGAAAAATATATTATGAAAGATGATTACAATTTTTTTATTAATAAAATTGAAGAAAATGTCGGTGAATATTATAAAAAGATATTGCTGTTATGGAGTAAAGGATATTCATATAATGAAATTGCTAAAATATATAATATCACACCAATTCAAGTTAATAACTATATTCAAAAATGTTTTAATATAATTAAAAAAATCGGAAAATAAACTAAAATTTTAATAAAATTTTCTTGTTGAATTGACTAATATACTTACTTGTGCTATTTTTAGTTAAGAAATGATTTCATAGAAAGGTGAAAATTGATGAGAGATAAAGTTATTTTAGTATGCTCGAAATGCTTAAATCGAAATTACACAACTACCAAGAAAAAACAAGATGCTGGTAAGAGATTTGAAATCAAAAAGTACTGTCCTTATTGTAATGAACACACTTTACATAAAGAGACAAAATAGGAGGCTCTATGTATAAAATAAAAAAATATTTCCAAGGAGTTATTAAACAAGGAAAAATGGTTAGATGGCCAACTGGAAAAGAATTAGTGGGATATTTTGCAGTTGTTGTTTCTGTTGTTGTTTTTTCAGCCGTTGCTTGCTCTATTGATGATTATATTATTGCACAAATTTTAGGTGTTCTTGATAGAAATTTAATTTCATCATCATCTTCATCATCATCTGAAGCATTTAGATTAATAAGTTTACTTTTAGGAGTTGGTTATGGAAAATAATATTGCAAAAAACTGGTATGTTGTGAATACATACTCTTCACACGAAAATAAAGTTAAAGATAACATTGAAAAAAGAATTGAATCTCATAATTTACAAGATTACATTTTCCGTATCGTTGTTGCTGAACAAGAAGTACCTATTATTAAAAATGGTCAACCTACTGGCAAAACAAAAATGAAAAATCTTTATCCTGGTTATGTCTTTATTGAAATGATTATGACTGATGAAGCATGGTTCATGGTTAGAAATACTCCAGGCGTTACTGGATTTATTGGTTCATCTGGTAAAGGTGCTAAACCATTCCCAGTTACAAGAGAGCAAATTGAAACTGTCTTAAAACGTATGGGTATGGTTGATGATGAAATGTTCTCTAACTACAATGTTGGTGATACTGTAAAAATTCTTACTGGTTCATTTGAAGGTAGTGAAGGAACAATTGATTCTATCAACAAGGAAACTGGTGAAGTTACTATTACCACTGTCTTCTTTGGTAGACCTACTCAAATTGAAGTTAAATTTTCTGAAATTGATAAAGTTAACTAATATAAAACAAAATTTTAGACCTATTTAAAGAAAAATTTAAATAGGTCTTTTTCTTTTTGTTAATATCATATTTGTTTGACATTAGCAAGTAATTATATTTATAATATAATTGCAAAAATAAAAGGAGGACATAATAAATGTCAGTAAAAATTGCAATTAATGGATTTGGACGTATTGGTCGTTTAGCGTTCAGACAAATGTTCGGTGCAGAAGGCTATGAAGTTGTCGCAATTAACGATTTAACAAGCCCAAAAATGTTAGCACACTTATTAAAATATGACTCAGCACAAGGAAGATATGCTTATGCAGATTCAGTTACTTGTTCTGAAGAAGGTGCAGAAGAAGGCTGGATTTCAGTCAAAGGTAAAAAAATTAGAATCTATGCAGAAAAAGATGCTAATAACTGCCCATGGGGTGAATTAGGTGTCGATGTTGTCTTAGAATGTACAGGTTTCTATACTTCTAAAGAAAAAGCAATGGCTCACATCAATGCTGGTGCTAAAAAAGTTGTTATTTCCGCTCCTGCAGGAAAAGATTTAAAGACAATTGTTTTCAATGTTAACCATGAAACATTAACTGCTGAAGATCAAGTTATTTCCGCAGCTTCATGTACAACAAACTGCTTAGCTCCTATGGCAAAGGCTTTAAATGATTTAGCTCCAATTCAAAGTGGTATTATGACAACAGTTCACGCTTATACAGGTGACCAAATGGTATTAGATGGACCACATAGAAAAGGTGATTTAAGACGTGCTAGAGCAGCTGCATGCTCAATCGTTCCTAACTCAACAGGTGCTGCAAAAGCAATCGGTTTAGTTATCCCAGAATTAAATGGTAAATTAATTGGTTCTGCTCAAAGAGTTCCAGTTCCAACAGGTTCAACAACAATCTTAGTTGCAGTTGTTAAATCAGATAAAGAATTAACAAAAGATGTTATCAATGCTTATATGAAATCAGTTACAACTGAATCATACGGCTACACAGAAGAACCATTAGTATCTTCTGATATTATCGGTATTACACAAGGATCATTATTTGATGCAACTCAAACAATGGTTTCTCCAATGGGTGATGGCTTATATCAAGTTCAAGTTGTTGCTTGGTATGATAATGAAAATTCATATACATCACAAATGGTACGTACAATTAAGTACTTTGCTGAAGTTAAATAATATTGGGTAGCTTGTTACCCTAGTGTAATAGCACTATAATTAGCACCCAATAATCTTGGGTGCTTTATTTTAAGGAGAAATATATGAAAAATGTTAGAGATTTACAAGTTAAAGGTTTAACAGTTCTTGTTCGTTGTGATTTTAATGTTCCATTTGTTGATGGAAAAATTTCTGATGATAATAGAATTGTCGCAGCTTTACCTACAATTAAAGAATTAATCAATAAAGGTGCTAAAGTTGTGTTAATGTCACACTTAGGAAAAATTGATTATAAAAAGACACCTGAAGAAATTGAAAAAGCTAAAAAGAAAAATAATCTTGCTCCAGTTGCAGTCAGATTAGCTGAATTATTAGGAAAAGATGTTGCTTTCTGCCCAGCTACTCATGGTGAAGAATTAAAAGATGCTGTAAATAAATTAAATGAAGGCGATGTTTTACTTGTTCAAAACACTCGTTATGAAAAAGGTGAATCTAAAAATGATCCTGCTCTTGCTAAAGAATGGGCTTCATTATGTGATGCATTTGTTATGGATGCATTCGG
>FR889389.1:10427-14499 GCA_000432895.1 Firmicutes bacterium CAG:449
GCTTCAACATATGGCGTTCCTGAAATTTTAAAAGCTGAAGGAAAACAAACTGCTATTGGTTTCTTAGTTGAAAAAGAAGTTGTGTCATTAAGAAGAGTTGTTGAAGTTCCAAGTGAAGGAAGACCATTTATTGCAATTTTAGGTGGATTTAAAGTATCCGATAAAATTAAAGTTATTAACTCTTTAGTTAAAAAATGTGATAAAGTTATTATTGGTGGCGCAATGGCATACACATTCTTCAAAGCACAAGGAAAGAACATTGGTGATTCTCCATGTGAAAATGATCAATTAGATTATGCTAGAGAAATGTTAGCTACAGGTAAGATTATGCTTCCTGTTGATGTAGTTGTTGCTCAAGGATTTGATAATCCTCAAAATATTCATACAGTTGAAACTGATGCAATTCCTGATTCTTTTGAAGGATTTGATATTGGTGAAAAAACAATTGAATTATATTCAAACGAAATTGCTAAAGCACACACTGTCTTCTGGAATGGACCAATGGGTGTATTTGAAAAAGAACAATTCCAAGCTGGCACAAAAGCAGTTTGTAAAGCATGTGCAAACATTAAAGATCATGCATTCACTGTTATTGGTGGTGGTGATTCTGCTTCTGCATGTAAACAATTTGGTTATAAAGATGAATTCTCACATGTTTCTACAGGTGGTGGAGCTTCTCTTGAAATGATCGAAAATGATGGACATCTTCCAGGAATCGATGTCATTGGTGATTAATTAATATGAGAAAAAAATTATTATTAGGCAATTGGAAAATGAATAAGACTATTGCTGAAGCAAAAGAATTTGCTTTAGCAAGTCATGAAATTGCTAAATACGCTAATGAAAAAGGTATCTTAGTTGGTGTTGCACCTACTTATTTATCTTTACAAACAGTTAAAGAAAATACTAAAGGCATGATTGTCGCTGCTCAAAATTGTCATTTTGAAGTTAGTGGTGCCTTTACTGGTGAAGTATCTATTCCTATGTTAAAAGAACTTGGAATTGACCATGTTATTATTGGTCATTCCGAAAGAAGAACATATGATAATGAAACTTCTGAAAAATGTAACAAAAAGATTCATGCATTAATTCATAATGATATGGTTCCAGTATATTGTGTTGGTGAAACACTTGAACAATTTGAAAAAGGATTAACCAAAGAAATAGTTGGTGAACAAGTAAGAGTGGGCCTTGCTTCCTTATGTCCAAATTGCGCTAAGAGAATTATTATTGCTTATGAACCTGTATGGTCAATTGGTACAGGAAAAAATGCTTCTACAGAAATTGCTGAAGACATTTGTCACTTCATTCGTGAAACAGTTAAAGAAATGTATCCAGGTGCAGAAGAAGACGTTATGATTCTTTATGGTGGATCAGTAAAACCTGAAAACGTTAAAGGTTATTTAAATCAAAAAGACGTTGATGGTGCTTTAGTTGGAGGGGCGTCACTAAAGATTGATTCATTTACTGCAATGGTCAAAAATCTAGCTGAATAATATAAAAGCATAAAATAAAGGGGCTGTGAAAAGAATTCACAGTTCCTTTTTTTTTGCTTAAAAAATGCCCACGGAATCGAATATGAGGCATCCAAGATACAATAGTATTGTATACATATAGTGATTATAATACTCTTAGTCAATTTTTTTATCTTGCTACACTATTAATCAAAAATTGATGGTTTTTAAATTTATTATAATTAATTAGTACAAATTTTTTGCATAAAAAAACCAGTGAACTTATATTCACTGGAATTTAAATTATTTTCTTGTTGCAGTTTGATTATTACTTGGAGATGTTGCCTTCATTGAAAGCCAAACAAGTCTAAGCATAAAGCACATTAAGAACGCCATTGATTGGAATGATGGCATTATAAGTGATAAGATTAATGCAACAATCGCAGGTGATAAACTTGCAAAGAAGACCATCTTTAAGCTTTCAAGATATTTAAATTTTCTAATAGAAGTTTTAGTTCTTGATAATAAGAAAATCATTAAAGACATTGCAAAAGCAATAATAACATTAAATCCTAATAAAATACCTGAATACTTAAATGCTAAACTATTTCTAGGTTTTGCATATGCTTTATCAAAGAATTCTTGCCATTTAGAATAAGCGTGTTCAGCTTTTAATGAATCATTATCGCCATATACAAAGTTTTTAAGATTAGTTAAATCTCCATCAATTCCTTCGTATGTTCCAGAGAAAGCATTTCCTGTAGATGTTTCATTAGTAATAGAAATAGCTCCATCCGCTCCAACAGTATATGTGCTTTCAGCTTTTGCACCATATAAGTATAAATAAACTTTTTCTTTTCCTAGGATTAACATAGAATACATATAACTTTTATTTTCTGCTCCAGTTGGATAAGCAGTTTTAAATTCTTTAATTTTTGTATTCATCATATTATCAAACGATCCATATTGAACTTCATCACTTGTTTGATAATCAACATAATATACAAGTAAAGAAATATCTTCACCGTGTTTAATTTCGGCTTTGAAATTTTTATTTGTAGGATCTTCTGAATCATTATAAATTAATTGTCCATTTTCAACAGTAAATGATAAATTTTCTTTAGTTAAATAATCTAAGGAAAATTTCTTTAATGAATAATCAATATTATAATTTTCACTAGCGGTTAAAATGCTTCCTCCATTTACACTCATAATAGATGTAAAAATTGGTATGATTGAAACAAAGCATGAAACAATCATCATTACAATAGCTAACCACCAAGGTTTATGTTTAGATTCATTTATAACAGTATCGTTAGAAATTAACGAAGAAAATAAGAATTTTATTGTTTTCATTTTTTAATTCCTTTCTTTATGTATAATACAATGAAATCAATATTATTTCAAATGAAATAATGTATTCTAATTTATTGTTAGTTTATTAACAGAAATAATACAAAATATGTGTACTTTTTCTTTATTGTCAAACTATATTAAATATTGTAAAATAAATTTACTAGGAGAGAACATTTTATGGAAGAAAAACAACCAAGATACATAAAAATTGCCCATGATATCTGCTCAAAAATATTATCTGGAGAATTTCAAGAAGGTGATACTTTGAAAGGAAGGTCAATGCTTGCTTCAATGTATAATGTTTCTCCTGAAACAATAAGAAAAGCAATTATTATTCTTGCTGATGAAGGAATTTTAGAAGTTAAACAAGGCGTAGGAATTTTTATTGATTCAGTTGTTAAAGCTAAAGCATATGCTGATAAATGGGAAGCAAAATCTTCTGTTGATGAGCAATATGAAAAAGTAAATAAATTAATTGAACAAGCAAACAATATTAATACTGAACTCCAAAAAGCTCTTAGTGATATGAAAGATAATTTTAAATATCAAACCAATGAAGCTATCACTTTCCAAAAAGCAGTCATACCAGAAAATTGTTGGTTAAATAATAAAACAATTGGAGAAGTTTACTTTTGGAATTATACAGAAGCAACAATTGTCGCAGTAGTTGATCAAAATAATAATATCATGCCTTCTCCAGGACCAGATTATCCTTTAAGAAGTGGCGATACATTAATTCTTGTTAGTAAAGATGATTTATCATTTGAAAGAGTTGTGGCTTTTTTAACACATGGTATCAAATAAAAAAGAGCATTAGCTCTTTTTTGTTTGTTTTGCAAATTCATATAAAGCAATACCAACTGCCGTTGGCAAATTTAATGAATCTATATCATGACTATGATTTATAATTAAAGAATCATCATTTAAATACTCTATTGGTAATCCTGATGATTCATTTCCAAAGACTAAAGAAACTAATTCATTAGATGAAAATTTTACATCTTGTAAAGATTTTTTAGCTTGTAGCATAAAAGATACTAGTTTATGAGTAGGAAATCTATTTTTATATTCTTCAATAGAATTAAAATAAACAATATTACAAGAAAAAAATGAACCCATTGTCGCTCTTAAAACTTTTGGATCAAAAATATCAATAGCAGGTTTAATGATTACGATGTTTTTTATTCCAAATCCTAAAGAACTTCTAACTATTGTACCAAAATTTCCCATATTCATCGGATTAACTAAGACTAGATGATTTT
>FR889389.1:14533-15608 GCA_000432895.1 Firmicutes bacterium CAG:449
TTTCCATATAATATTTTTTTAAAATACCCGCGACATAGCAATTTTCTTTATTTGATAATTTATCTAAAAGTTTATCATTTATAACCATTTCTTTATTTCCACGTAAAGAATTAATTAAATTAATAACTTCTTGATTTTTAAAAGAAGAACTAACAACAATTTTTAAAATTTCTTCTGGGTGATTTTTTAATAATTCAATAGTAGGAAAAGCTCCTAAAATATATGTATAAAATGAATCTTTTTTATAAGTTTTAATTTCCATAAATTTATTATAAAACTTTAAATGAATAAATTGCATATAAATTTTAATTTGTTTAAAATTATTTATATGAATTATTATCAAAAAGAATTAGTTTTACAAGAAAAAGATTTTATAAACGATGAACTATCACCATATTCTATATTAAATTATTTTCAAGACATTGCAGGAATTCACGCCGATAAAATTGGCTTATCACATGAAGAATTAATAAAAAATGATTTAGTATGGGTTGTTTTAAGAAACAAATATGAAATTATCAAAATGCCATCTATCAATCAAAAAGTGATTTTAAAAACTTGGCCACATCAAAAAGGTAAAATTGATTTTGATCGAGAATACGCTATATATGATGAAAATAATAACTTATTAATTAAAGGTTTATCAAAATGGATTTTAATGAATTATAAAACAAGAAGAATTTCAATGTTTAACAACATTAAATATTCATTTGAATGTTTAGAAGAAACTAATTTTGAAAATAAGTTTAATAAAATTGAAGATTTTGATATTAATAATTTTTCTTTTATTGAAACCACCACTAGTGAAAATGATTTAGATATTAATGGCCATGTAAACAATGCAAGTTATGCTCGTATTGTTTTAAATAATATTGATTTTGATATTACCATTAACCATTTTGAAATCAATTATATAAAAGAAATTAAAGCAAATCAAAAATTAAAAATATATTATTTAAAGAAAGATAATACTTATTATATTAAAGCATTTAATAATGAAGAAGTTATTTTTGTATTAATAGTTTATTGAAAACAAAACCAAATAAAATTCAAAAAGAAATAAATCTTTTTCACA
>FR889390.1:0-7608 GCA_000432895.1 Firmicutes bacterium CAG:449
ATTTATAATTATTATCTTTTTCTAAACAACTAAGAAGTAAATAAATAGTATATTTATTATTTAATTCTTTATGTATTTTATCTTGTGCATTCAATAAGGATTGATTTATATCCTGATTAATACATTCAATTGATGCATCTTCTGAAGAAAACTCTGCTTTAATTTTATTTAATTCGTCATTAATACTATTAGCAATCGCAATTACTCTATTACTTTGTTTTGAGCAATTTCCACCACTAGGTTTACATTTATTTATGATTTTACTTAAAGGAATATCTTTAATTCTAGACTCATTAGATAACTTATTATAATCAACACATTTCATTACATAATCCATCGCAGTATTATAATATCTTGCTTTTTTTTCATTATTTTTTATAAAATGAAGAAATTGAGGTTCTTTATTTTCTTTATTTTCTTTATCTTTTTTATATTTATCCATTCTTTTTAATTCTTTATTAGCTCTAATACCATAATCTCTTTTTGCTTTATCAATTTCCATTCCGGATAAAACAGCAAGAACTGCAATATCTTTATAAATTTCATCAACATTCACCGATGGATTATTAGTTAAATCTTCCCATAAAATACTATTCATATATTGAGATAAATTAACAATATTTCCAATCAAATTTTGTTGAATATCATAATCTATTTGTGTTAAAGGCAAATATTTTTTTTGTAGTTCTTTTTTCTTTGGATTAGCATTACAAACAGGAACTAAAAATTTATCATAATTTCTTTTCGCAGCATTTAAAATAATTTGATTATTGGTAATAAGCATAGTATCTGAATCATAATCACAACCATTTAATCTTTGCTGAATATTTTCTTTTATTGCATTTACACAAACAATTTCATTGGTTAAATTAAAATATTCTTTATATTCTTTTATTATTTTATTTTTAACAACATACAAATTACCCATTGTAATATGGGGACTTCTTGCGCAAGTTAATTCCTCATCATCTAAAAATTTTGTTGACATAACAGAGTTTAAAGGAAGAATTGATGAAGGATTATTTCTATCAAATTTTTTAATTATATCTAATAACATTTCATATCCGTTACCAAACAAAGTAGAATAATTCCCTCTAACTAAAATTTTTCCATTCTTTAATTTATTTCTTAATGAACTTTGTAAATCAGATTTAAAATTTTTATATGCTTTTGTATAGGCAAAATCTCTATTCATTTTTAATAAACTAATTATTATTTCATTTCTATATTGTTCTTTATTTAAATCACTATCTGATTTATTTTTATAAGAAGAATTATTACTTCTTGATTCTAAATAAAATCTAACAACATCAATATTCTCTTGAATCTTTTTAATATAATCAAAAGAAGGCCTTAAAAGTTCATTAACTTCTTGTTCACTTAAACATAATGTATTAATAAATTGATAACTAGTTTGAACATATTCACCATCAAAAAAATGAGTTTTTTTATCAGTCTTAACAACACCAAATTTATTACCTACATGTTTTATCCAGTCTTCAATTCTTCCAAATTTTAAATATTTGATACTGCTTTCTGTTACAACAAGTTTAATATCATTAATAGAATTTGCTTCTGTGTATGAATAATTTAATTGATCAAAAGAAGTAATATGATTATCTTTAAACCATTTTTGAAGTTTAGTATTAAAAACACATGATTTGAAAAAACGATTTCTTAATAACATCATTCCTTTATCACTATATTCATTTTCATTAAAAATTGATTCATCTAATAAACCTTCTCCATCCCAAATACAATTTTTAATCTCACAGTCACAAATTTCAGGAACTAATTCACCATCTTTATTAGATACCTTAATACCTTTTTCTTTAAAAATAGAATATGCATCTTTAATAATTAATATATTTTTAGGTTCAATTTGAATTACTTTTTCAATTTCACTTAAAGATAAAGCTTTATAAGCTTCAAATGAAACTAAATCATTTCTTACAATTTCACTACTTTCATCAATACCACACAAACTCCATTTATTTATAAAATTATATAAATCTTTTTTTATAAATAAGCATTGCCCTTTTCTACTTGAGCCACTAGACCTTTTATATCTAACATATTTTTTACCATTTAAAATAAAACCATTTCGATACAAAATATCTCTTATTTCCTTAGTAGTTTTTTCATTATCTTTATAATCAAAAGAAACATTTACAATATCAGTTGTATAATCAAATGGTTTTTCTTTAATTATAATTTTTTTGTTTTCTTTTAAATATCTTAAATCCAAACAATCATCAAAAACTGATTTAAAATTTCTATTTAATTTATTAGTTTTTTTATCATATATATCAATTTTTATTTCTTCTTTATAAATTCTATTTGCATTTAACAATAATATTCTACAGCCCATAAATCACCTAAAACACTTTTAATAATTTTAACATTTTTTTACACAAAAATATATACTTATTTTTTTATTAAATTGATGATTATTATTTATAAAGTTACTTATAAAATTTATAAGTTTTATTTAATCCAATTTTGCATTTATTGATTTCTTCTTCAATAAATTCATCAGTTAAATATGGTCCTTTTTCATTTATTCATATAAAAATATAAACCATAAAATTTAAATTTAAATTTTTGATTTTAGAATAATGGAGCCTATTAACAATTTAAATAATTATAAATTAATTTCTTTTAAATATCTTTTAAGGGCATCGCTATGATCAGGTAAACGTTTAAATCCCGCATCATCTAACGATTTCATAGATAATCTAGAATTTTTTGGTCTTTGTGTTTGATTTGGAACTAATTTCATATACTCTTCAGTAGTAACACTATTAACTTTAACATCTTTATTAGTTTCTCTAAAAATTTCTCTAGCAAAATCACACCATGAAAAATACCCACCATTAGCAGCATGATAAATACCATACTTTTCTGTTTCTATCATATCAACTAATAAAACCGCAAGATCTTTTGTATAAGTTACAGATACTATTTGATCATTTACAACATTTAATTCTTTCTTTCCCATATCTGCAAGTTTCAACATTGTTTTAATAAAATTATTACCATTTAATCCAAATACACCAGTTGTTCTAACAATAAAATATTTTTTTGTTTCTTGCATTACAAAGTCTTCGCCATCAGATTTTGTTCTTCCATATGTTGACAAACCTGCTTTAGGAGCAGTCACTTCAAAAGGTTTTTCCCCTTTACCATCAAAAACATAATCAGTAGAGATTTGTATCATTTTTGCATCTATTTTATTACAAGCAGAAGCAATATATTTAGGAGCAAGTGAATTTATTTTATAAACTAAATCTTTACATTGCTCAGCCTTATCAACTGCAGTCCAGGCTGCACAATGAATAACTGCATTTGGTTTAATCTCTAGAATTGTTTTTAAGACATTTTCTTCATTTGTTAAATCCAATTGAACATAATTACGAAAAATTGATGATTCTTGAAGATCACTACCATATGCTTCATATCCACGTTTTTCTAATTCTTTCATTACATCGTAGCCTAATTGACCACCAACACCTGTTACTAATACTTTCATCTTTCTTACTTTCTATTAATATAATTCTTTTTTAGCCATTCTTGATTAGATGCAACACATTCTTCTAACCATTCTTTTCCTTCATTAGATAAATACCAATTAATTGTTTTAACAATACCAACTTCAAATGAAGTAACTGGATCCCAACCTAGTTCAACATTTGCTTTATGTGGATCAATAGCATATCTTTGATCATGGCCATGTCTATCAGCCACATTAGTTATTAAATCTTCTGATTTTCCCATTTCTTTTAAAATTCTTTTAACTATATAAAGATTATTTCTTTCGTTATGACCACCTAAATTATATACTTCACCAATTCTTCCTTTTTCAATAACAGCAAGAATTCCACGACAATGATCTTCAACATATAACCAATCTCTAACATTTAACCCTTCACCATAAACTGGTAATAGTTCATCTTTATTTGCTTTAGAAATCATTAATGGAATTAATTTTTCTGGGAATTGATATGGACCATAATTGTTAGAGCATCTTGAAATAGTTACCGGTAATCCATAAGTTCTATAATAAGCAAGAACTAATAAATCCGCACTTGCTTTAGAAGTTGAATATGGCGAAGATGTATGAAGAGGAGTATCTTCATGGAAAAAAAGATCTGGTCTATCTAATGGTAAATCACCATAGACCTCATCTGTGGATACTTGATGATAACGTTCTATTCCATATTTTCTACAAGCATCCATCAATATAGCAGTTCCTAAAATATTTGTTTTTAAAAAAGCTTCTGGATTAATAATAGATCTATCCACATGCGATTCAGCAGCAAAATTAACAACAATGTTAGGCTGCTCTTCTTCAAAAATTTTATATATAGCCTCTCTATCACAAATGTCAGTTTTATAAAATTTGTAATTTGAATTTTTTAATTCTTTTTTTATTGTATTATGATTTGCTGCATATGTTTCAACATCTACATTGATTACTTTCCATTCAGGTCGTTCTGCTAATAATAATTTACAAAAACAATTACCAATAAAACCAGTACCACCTGTTACTAAAATTTTTTTATTCATATTTTCACCTAACTAAAACTCTATTTTTAAATTCTTAAGACTTGGATGTATTTTATCCTTTTCAGATAATAGTATTTCTCCTTTAAATGGCCAATCTATTCCTATTTCTGGATCATTCCACATTAAGCCACCTTCATCTTCTGGATGATATAATTCATCACATTTATAACAAAATGTTGCTGTTTCACTTAAAACAACAAAACCATGTGCAAATCCTCTTGGAATCATAAATTGATTTCCCTTTTCAGCAGAAAGAATAACTCCTTCCCACTTACCATATGTTGGAGAATCTTTTCTCAAATCAACACATACATCAAAAACTTCTCCTTCAATGCAACGAACTAATTTTGCTTGAGGAAATTTTTTTTGAAAATGTAAACCTCTTAATACACCTTTTTTTGATTTAGATTGATTATCTTGAACAAATACATTAGTGATGCCTGCAGCATTAAAATCTTTCTCTTTATAAGTTTCCATAAAATATCCACGATTATCACCATATTTTTTAGGCTCCACTATAATAACACCTTTAATCGATGTTTCTTTAAACAAAAAATTTCCAATTTGTTTTTCCATATACTATTCTCCTAAATAACGAATTTTACCTTCTGCTACATTCATTAAATGTTTTCCATATGCATTTTTTATCATTGGTTGAGCAGCTTCAATCAATTGCTCTTTAGTAATCCATCCATTTAAATATGCTGTTTCTTCTAAACAAGCAATTTTTATTCCTTGATGAGTTTCTACCATTTTAACATAATTTGATGCTTCTACTAAAGAATCATGCGTACCAGTATCTAACCAAGTATAACCTCTGCCTAAAGTAGTAACATGCAATTTATTTTCTTTTAAATACATGTTATTTAATGTTGTAATTTCATATTCTCCACGTTCTGATTTTTCTATTTTTTTTGCATACTTAGATACACCTTTGGGATAAAAATATAATCCAGTTACACAATAATTTGATTTTGGGTATTTTGGTTTTTCTTCAATTGAAATTGCATTTCCATTTGTGTCTATTTCAATAATTCCATATCGTTCAGGATCATGCACTTGATAGCCAAATATTGTTGCAATACCTTCTTCTGCTCTTTTAACTGAATTTTTCAAATGTTTTTCCATTCCAGAACCATGATAAATATTATCTCCAAGAATCATAGCACATGGATCACTACCAATAAACTCTTCGCCTAATATAAAAGCTTGAGCAAGCCCATCAGGAGATGGTTGCACTTTATAAGAAAGATTAATCCCAAACTTAGATCCATTTCCAAGTAAAGATTCCATTCTTGGTAAATCAATTGGAGTAGAAATAATAAGAATATCTTTTATTCCTGCAAGCATTAAAATGCTTAATGGGTAATATATCATCGGTTTATCATAAACCGGTAATAATTGTTTACTTGTAACTAATGTTAGTGGATATAGACGAGTTCCAGATCCACCAGCTAAAATAATTCCTTTCATTTTTACTCCTCAAATAATAGATGTTTAGAACATCAAACATGTTAATTATACTATAAACTTAAATAAAAATTAACCAATGATAAAATCTAAAATAAATCTCCATATTTTTCAATATATTTTGGCAAGCACCAGTTTGCCAATTTTTTTGCTTGTTTATAAAAAAACAACATCCAATCTCTACTTGATTCATTTATACTCTCTTTATATAAAGCCCATCCAACATAATACCAATTATGAATTGCTGAATAAGCCATCCAATGCAATTTTTCATCAAAAGATGCAGGTCTTCCAAAATATGATTCTAAAATCAAATCAATTTTTGGTTCATCAACTTCATATTCTAATCCAGCAATCACTCTACCGAAATCATATCCAGGATCATTAAAGCCAGCAAACTCCCAATCAATGATATCCAGAGTAGTATCTGTCAATAAAATATTATCAATATTAATATCATTATGGCACATAGTGTGTTTAACACCATCTTTATCTGCATATTTTTGTAATTTTTTCATCATTTGCCATTCTTTTGAGAATATTTCAAATAAATTTCCCTTCATTTTAGATGCTTCCTTAAAAAGTCTTTCACATTGAAAAATAGGATCGTAGTCATACTCTTTCCAATTTTCTAAATTGTATCCTTCTCTATGAAATTGCCCAATTTTTTTTGCAATTTTTTTCATTAATTCAACATTATTATAATATATACCATGTAAATCAATACAATTATCTCTAAATTTTGATATTTTAACGCCTGATTCATCAATATAAACATAAGTATCATCAGCATGTGCTTTCGCTGCAAGTTTTTGGGCTATACATTCATTCTTTCTGTAAATAAAAAATTGACTTGAATCTCCTGGATATCTAAATATATATCTTTCACTATTAACAACAAATGTAAATAAAATATTAGTTAATCCCTTCTGCAAAATAACTACATCATTAATATCATTTTCATTACAATTAAGAACTTCACATATCTTTTGATTAATTTTATTACTGACATTATCAAGAAATAACCCTTCAATATTTTGAATTTGCTGTATTCTATCAAATTCAAATACAAAATTAGATGAATATTCATGTGAATATAAATCAAGATTATCAATGTGTTTGTCAACAAATTCTTCCCAGAACAATTTGTTTATTCTAAAATCATCTATTTCTTCTTCTAAATATTTTTTAAATCTTTCACTAAATTTTTTATCAAAATAAGCATGTCCAAAAATACATTCTCCCGATTTTTCTCCACTAAAAACTTTTGTAATTCTTCCTGAATCATTCTTATTTACTAATAATTCATTTCTTGCATCATCTTTATATACTGTTGCATGAAAAGCATTAAATTCATATTTTGAAAAAGGGTTTTCTTCAAAATAATTATCACAATTTAATATATATGTATTTTTTAAATAATTTCTTACAATATATAGTGAATAAATATTGTTCTTTTTTAAATCAGGATTAATCTCTAAATTAACACCCCATTTATCTTGAAGGAAAAAATATAATTCTTGCTTATACGCAATCACAACTGTAATATCATTAATTCCAATTTCTTTT
>FR889390.1:7656-12418 GCA_000432895.1 Firmicutes bacterium CAG:449
ATTCTTCATGAACAATCCTTTTGGCATAGAATATACACTTTTAGAAGAAATATCTTCACCACCAGCAGCAAGAATAATAGCATTATCAACTTTACAAGTTTCAATTTCATCAAATGCAAAATCTGTTAGTTTACCATTTTCTGTAAAATGATGTTTTTCTAATTTTTCTAAAATTTCTTTTACTTCATCGCAATTTTTAAATACATAATGATGAGTATCATTAAAAATATCCCTAGCCGTTTTTTTATTTCCATTTAACAAGGCTTTAATAACTTCAAATTCTTTATAATTAATCATTTTTTCCTCTCTTTTCTTTTAGTAATAAGTATCCCTCAAATATATCTAAATCATTTTTTTTAGTTATTTTACATTGAGCTGATGTGCATTGTGAAAACCATAATCTTTTTCCCAATGCCAAATATAGTGAAGTAGTATGTGGTTCTAATTTATCTAGTATATTATTATCATTTGCATATTCATAAGCTTCAAGAAGCTCACCATATTTAAAGGTCCATGGATTAGCAAATCCTTTTAAGTTTTCTCTAATAATATTTTGTGTCGTAGAATATTCATCGTCTTTTATGCAAGTACACAAATCAATATCTTGTGAAGCTATTGCATTACCATGTTCTTTGCAAACTTTAATTGAATCATTTATGTCTTCTTGTGGAGTCATAGGTGAAACTCCAAATGAAATAACAACAATATCATCTTTTGAAATTTTATTTTTAAGATTTAAAACCCCATTAAAAGTTGATTTTTGAAAGGAATTACCACCTACGCAAATCCATTTACATTTTGAAATTGAAAATTTGTTGCAAATACATTTAACAGTTTCAATCCAATCTTTATGACAAACAATTTCTATAGCATCAATATTTTCATTTTTTTGAAATATTTCTAAAGTATAAGCAAGAATTGGTTTTCCATTAATTTCAATAAACTGTTTAGGAATATTAGCACCTACTCTTGTACCAATTCCACTAGCTAAAATAACACCAATATTCATAAATTATAGCTCCTTATTTCAAAAAAATCATATTAATTTAATTTAGTTATGTCAACTATAGATATACAATATAATTCATTTAATGTTATAATGTATATAAATTATATACACTATCGTGATTTAGGGAGAAGAAATGTCAATCGGTACAAATATAAAAAAAAGAAGATTTGAATTAGGAATGTCTCAAAAAGATTTAGCAAACAAATTAGGATATCGCACTCGTTCTACAATTGCCAAAATAGAATCAGGTGAAAATGATATAAATCAAAAAAAATTAAAAAAATTTGCTGAAGCATTAGATACAACAATTGATGAATTATTTTATGGATTTCAAAAAACAAGTTTAAACAAGCAAACATTGTGCAGTACAAATATCCAAATTAACAAAAGCAATAAAGTAGTAGCCATAATATTAGCAGGAGGTAAATCAGTTAGAAACAATCATAATATACCAAATCAGTTTATTGATATACTTGGTAAACCTGTTATTATGTATATTTTGGAAACATATCAAAATCATCCTGCAATTGATGATATATATATAGTATGCTTAAAAGGTTGGGAACAAATTGTTAGTTCTTATATAAAAGAATATAAAATATCGAAAGTTAAAGGGTTTATTAACGCCGCAAATAGTGGAATACAATCGGTAAAAAACGGCGTTGATTATATTTCTAGTAAATATGTCGACAAAGATATTGTGATATTTCAAGAATCCACCAGACCAATGGTTTCAATAGATATGATAACACGTTTATTAAATCAAACATATGAAAAAGGAAGTGCAAATATTTGTCAATCAATGAAAGATTATGTCCAATTTACATATAAAAATGGAGATGTATCATATATAGATAGAAACTTAATTGTTGATTTACAATCACCAGAAGCATATGTACTTTCAAAAATAAAACAAATTTTTAAAAAAGCAAAAGAAACAAACCATCAATTAACAGAATCCTGTTGTGTCATGCTAATGTATAATTTAGGATATAAAATTAACTTTATAGATTCTTATACAAACAATATTAAAATCATAAGACAAGAAGATATAGCCGTATTTATTACACTACTTAAATCAAAAATGATATTTTAAACTATACTTTAAATAAAATTTATATTAAAATATTCCCATATGAACCAACAATTATTTTTAGAAATGATTGATGCTGCAATAAATGGCAAAACAATCGATTTATCAGAAGTAAATGAAGAATTTATAAGAGTGGCTAAAGAACAAACATTCTTACCATTTCTTTATATTGCATCTAAAGATAAAAAATATAAAAAATATTATATTCAATCAGTTTTAATTCATGAAAGAATTAATGAGGTTGGTAAATTAATAGATAATATCCTAAATGAAGCAAAAATCCCCCATATATTCCTAAAAGGATATGAATTACAAAATTTGTATCCAGATCCTAATTTAAGAATGATGGGGGACATAGATGTTTTAGTTAAACCAGAAGATTATGATAAAGCATTAAAATTACTATTAAATAATAATTTTCAAACAATATTAGAAAGTGAAAAAGATTACGAATTATCTTATAACAATATTAATGTTGAATTGCACCATAAGTTATTTGAAGATTTTAGAATATTAAAAGATTTTTTTAATAAACCATTTGAAAATACTATAACTAATGAATCATATAATTATAAATTTAATGATAACTACAACTTTATATACATTGTTGGACATTATGCAAAACATATTAATATGGGAGCTGGTTTAAGAGAAATAATAGATATATATTTATTGTTAAAAAACAAAAAATTAGATATTGAATATATAAAAAATATGTTTAAAGAATTTAAATTAGATAAATTTTTTAACATGATTTTAAACGAATTATCTTTAATATTTAATTATAAAGATATTGCTTATATAGAAAATAAAGATACAAATAAAATGATATCTTATTGTTTACAATGTGGAATACATGGTTTTGCAAAAGATAATAATACTCATATTGCAAATGAAATAAATAATTTAAATAGCGGAAATAAATTTTCTTTCTTACTAAAAAAACTATTTATTCCAATTAAACAATTATTTAAATTATATCCATGGTCAAAATTAATTATCACAATTCCTTTTGCATATATTTATAGATTTTTTTTCTTGTTAATAAATAGAAAAAATAAATTAAAAGAAGTTGTTAATTATAAAAAAGATGAAAATTATTATTTGTTAGAATCGCTAGGGCTAAATAATAAACAAAATAATTATTAACATTTCATTATCAATTATTTACATAATAAGCTTCAACACCATGTGAAGTCCTTTTATTTAATGGAGGAAGTTTCCTATAATCACCATATAATTCTTTTAGAACATAATCACTATCATAAACCGCTTTAAATAACGAACCTTCAAAATTTTTCATAGAATATTTTTCAAAGATATTTTTATTAAAAATAGTTTTAGAACAAGGACAATACCATATATTGCACTCATCAGTTTGATTATAAATTTGTTTTTCAGCTATTTCACACAATTTTTTCTTACTATAAAATCTACTAATAATAAAAAAAAATGTCTTTCTAATTTTATTAATAAAATTTTCATGTCCATCTAATGGTATTGTTGCAAATCTACAATAAGCCAACTTCTTATGAACAATGACTTTTTTATTAATTTTTTTGCACTCTTTTTGATTAATTTTAACAAATGGAAATATATCTAAAGTAATTCCATAGCCATCTATTCCATAAGTATGATTTTCAAATAATCGAGTTTTATTATTATTTAATTTCATATAAGGATAAAAATAATCTTTTTGTTTTCCGTAATAAAACAAAGAATATTCTTTATTATCAACAAAGCTTTTTTTAAATTTCATATAATTATCATAAGTCATTACAACATCAATATCGTCATCCCATGGTATAAAACCATTATGTCTAATCGATCCTAATAACGTTCCATAAAATATTGAATATTCTATGTTATTTTTTTTACAAAAATCATCAAGATAAACAAGCATTTTCATTAATTCTTTTTTTACTTCTTCATTTGATAATTTTTTATTTTTTTTCATTTGTATTTCAAATTTTTTTTGATTCATTTTTTCTCCACCTTAACCTTTTAATAATATTAAAATATATAAAACACATTATTAGATATATAATTGCTCCAACTAATATTTCTAAAAAAAATACTAGTATTAAATTACATTTAATAAGTCTATCTATTATATTAATGACAATTAGCATTATTAATCCAAAAAAAATTGTTGGAAAACAATAAAGTGTTACATGTATTAAATTATTTAATTGTTTAATGGAAAATAACATTTCCAAAATAAATACAATTGCTTCAGCAATTATTGTACCTACTGCTGCTCCAATAGCATAATATTTTGGAATTAATATAGAATTAGCAATTATATTCACAACTAATCCAACAATCAAAGATAAAGAATATTCTTTGTCTTTGTTATTCGGAATCAAAATTTGTGTTCTAAGTAAATTATTAATACTTAACATAAAAATTGTAATAGATAAATACTTAATAATTTTTGAAATATATTCAAAATCATCACCATAATATATATTTACAAAATTATTAGAAACAGCAAAAATACCAAACGAACAAGCCGAACTTAAAGTAAAAACAATTATATATGTTTTGTAAATATATTTATTTGCTTTTTCTTTTTTATTTTGTGAAATCAAATTAGAAATTCTAGGTAACATGACGGTATTAATACAAGTAAGTAATCCACAAACAAGTACAATAAT
>FR889391.1 GCA_000432895.1 Firmicutes bacterium CAG:449
TTTCCTGAAACAGAACAAAAATTAAAATATGGTTGTATTATACCTGCAAGAAACGAAGAACTTGTTGTAGGAAATTTAATTGATAGCATTAGAAAAAATAAATATCCTCAAGATAAAATTGATGTTTTTGTTATTGCTCATAATTGCACTGATAAAACTGCTGAAATTGCTAGAAAAAAAGGTGCAATAGTATATGAATATAATAATGAAAATGAAAAAACAATGGGATATGCTTTTAAGTATCTATTTAAGAAAATAAATGATGATTATGGTGTTAATAATTATGATGGCTTTTTATTGTTTAATGCTGATAATGTTCTTGATGAAAAATATATAAGTAAAATGAATGATGCATTTATTGCTAGAAATAAAAAAGATGTAATAACTTCTTTTAGAAATTCTAAGAATTTTGGATCTAACTTAATTTCTGTTATGTATGGATTGTATTTTGTTTATGGATGTAGATTAGAATGTCGTGGAAGAACTGTAGCAGGATGTTCAACAAGAGTAACAGGAACTGGCTATTTAATTAATTCAAACATTGTTAAGGATGGCTGTTGGAATTATGTTACATTAACTGAAGATTGGGAATTTACCGCTGATCAAATATTGAAAAATAATAAAATTGTTTTTTGTGATGAAGCAGTTTTTTATGATGAACAACCAACTACTTTTTCAATTATGTGGAAACAAAGAGTAAGATGGGCAAAAGGACATCTTCTAGTTTGTATTACAAGATTTAAAGATTTAATTAAAAGCTTATTTAAATCAAA
>FR889392.1 GCA_000432895.1 Firmicutes bacterium CAG:449
GATCAAACAGAAGCTATGACTATGGCTAATAGAATAGTTATTATGAAAGATGGATATGTTCAACAAATTGGTACACCTAAAGAAGTATATAACCATCCTAGTAATAAATTTGTTGCTGGTTTTATTGGTTCTCCTTCGATGAATTTTTTTTATGTACGTTATCAAAATAATCAAATAATGTTAGGAGATTATAGTTTTAAAATTAATTTACCAAAAGAATATGATAATAAAGAAGTTATTATGGGAATTAGACCAGATGATATTTCTTTATGTGAAGAAGGAATTGAAGTTGAAGCAAGTGTGGTAGAACTTTTAGGAAGTGAATTAATCATTCATTCTCAAATAAATAATAAAAATTTTACTTGGAAAACTTCGGCAAAAAATGAGATTCTTCCTCATACAAATTTAAAAATAAAATTTGATATAGAAAGTATGCGTTTCTTTGATAAAGAAACAGAGAAAGGAATTTATTAAATGAAAAAAAGATTGTTGTTACTTTGTTCGTTACTATTAATATCTTGTGGTGAAAATGTTAATACCTCTATTAATGGATCAACAAGTTCGTCTAATAGTTCATCTACAAGTCAAGTTGAAAATATTACAATATCAAAGAGTAGTATTATTGGCTTACCTTTAACAAGTTATGATATTGATGTTAATAATAATACTTCTGAACAATTACAAGTAGTTTATGGAAATGATGATTTTTCTTATGTTAATGCTTCAATTGTTGGAAAAAATAAAGTTAATGTTAAGTTATTAGCGGAAGGTAAAGGCTATATTATTGTTAAAACAAATTCAACTGTTGGTCAAAGAATAGATATTGAATCAATTGATTTAAAAATTATTAATCAAGATAATCATCTTGCATTAAATACTCCAACAAAAATAAATTTATCTAAGAATGTTGAAGCTAGTTTCTCTGTGGAAGGAGAGGGGGCTTCTATAACTAGTGATGGTGTTTTAACAGTAAGTGCAAAATCAACATTTTTGGTAAAAGTAATATATGGTGATATTGTTCTAAGTAAAGAATTTGATTCTTATGATAGATTTGATCAACTAACTATTTTAAATAGAAATAATGAGTTTATTAAATATCATGGAAGAAATGTTCATAAAGATAATAAAGTTATTATGAACAATATTGGAAGTGGATTTGAAGTTAAATTTTATGGGACAAAATTATACGCAACTTTTGATGCTTGGTATGGAGCTTGGTATGGTAAAACAAAAGTGTCAGTCTTAGTAGATGATGAAATAGATACTAATAAAAGAGTTGTTACCTTAAATACTGCGACTACTGAAAGCGAATATTTGTTAGTAGATAATTTGCCTCAAGGTGTACATACTGTAAAAGTTTTAAAAAGAACAGAAGCCTTATCTACGAGCATGACATTACATAATATTAGAACAGATGGTTATTTTAAAATTGTTGATAAAACAAAAAAATTAACTATAGAAGCATATGGTGATTCAATTACTGCTGGATATGGTAATTTAAGAGGTGATATATCTGATACTACAAATAGTGATTATCAAGATGGATTACAAACATACGCGACATATGCTGCTACTAGTTTAAATGCTGATATAAATGTACAAGCTCGCTCAGGAATTGGCATGTATACATCAAATGGTATTGATGATACTAATCAAGTTAATTCGTTTTATAATCGAGTAAATTATGATGGTGAATATTATTGGAATTTTGATAATTATACTCCTGATTTAGTTTTTATTAATTTAGGAACAAATGATTTTTGGAATCCAAGTGTATTTAATCTTGAAAAATTCAAAGAAGAATATTCAAAGTTTATTGTAACTTTAGCGAATATATATGGATCAAATACTTCATTTATCTTAATGAGTGGTTTAATGGAGAACAATGTTAATTCTGTTTTACCATCAATTATTGAAGATGCAAAACAAAAAATAGATAATGAAATTCATTATTTAAAGTTTGATCAATGTAGAGAAGGTCATCCTCGAGTGGAAGAACATAAAACAGCAAGTGAACAACTTGTAAAATATATTAAAGATCATCATTTAGATATAAATCATCCTCTTAATAATGTAGAAAAAGAAATATCTGATATTAAAGATCAAGATGTTAACTTAATTTTAAATGTTGAAACTTTAGATGAATTACCTGAATATTGTTCTTTATATTTAAATGGATTTAATCAAAAGATACAATTAACTAGAAATGATACATTTAAATTTTCTTTAAATCAAACTCTTAAAGAAGGTGATTATCTTGTTAAATTTAATCTAAATGATAATGATGATTTTAAAGAATGTGGAGAAGGACATCTTATTAAAGTTAGAGAAGATAATAACAATATAAGTATTAAATTAGATTCTTTTGTTGGTTTGCCTAAAGATGATAATAAAAATGCTGAAACAAATGGTTGGGAAATGTCATCACATTTATTTGAAGCATCATTTACTACTGAAAGCAAATCACAAGTTTCGATTAATAATAGTACAAATTATCAAGCAGCGTTTGTTTTTAGAGATAGTGCTTTAAAAGATAATTATAAAATTTCCACTACAATTACTTCAGAAGCTACGATAACTAATCAAACATTTATTGGTTTATGTCCTTATTATAAAGATGACTTAAATTATGTAGTTGTTTATTTACAATGGGAAACAAATCAAAAATTGAAAAGTATTGGATGTACTGGATATATTGATGGTAATAATATCGGTTGGAATGATTTTTGGAATTTTGCAAATTTAGATTATGATTTAACAACTGGTGAAACATTTATGGTTGAAAGAAATGGAACTAGTTTAACAGTACATTTTGGAAATGTTGAAGAAACCAAGACTCTTTATAGAATGAATAAAGATACTGATAGTTTTGGTTTATATGCTTATGCTGATAAGGCTGTTAATTATGCTAATATTTCTCAAGAAGAGTCACATAGAATTGAAAATTCAAAATGGTCAAAATCGGCTTGTTTATTTGAAGAAACAATAACTGTTAAAGGTGAAGATGAAGTAGAAGTTAACAATTATAATAACTGGATGGCAGGATTTGCTCTTACAAGTTGCGAATATTTAGATAATTATATAGTTTCTAGTACTATTACTGCTCAAGAAGATAATTATTCTGATTCAAATGATGCACAAATTGCTTTAGTTCCATATTTTGCTGATGATAATAATTTTATTGTTGTTTATTTACAATGGCAAAATAACAAAACTTTAAAGAGTATTGGTTTAACTGGAAAAATTGATGGTGTTGATTTAGGATGGAATGATATGTGGAGTTTCCAAGGAACATCAACAAGTTTAGTTAATGGACAAGTATTGAAAGTGACAAGAAAAAATACAGAAATTACTGCTGAATTTAATGGTGTTAAAGAAACTAAATATATTAATAAACTTGATAAATTAAATAACTATGCTTATGGAGTATGGTGTCATAATACAGTAGCAACGTTTAAAAATATTAAAGTTGAAAGTATTTAATTGTTAATTAAAAGCATCAAAGATAATGTTTAAAATCATTATTAATGATGCTTTTTTTCGGCAAATTTTTCCTTTTTTAAAGAATATTATATTCTTATGAAAAAGTATTCTCTTGTTTATAGTAAAGGTAGTCATTTTATTGAGTTATTAATTTTTATTGGATTAAGTATTTTAGTGTGCCTTATTTCTGATCAATATTTATTTAATCCTTTTTTATTAGTGTTAATTTATATTAGTTATATTCGAGGAATTAATAATTATTTATTTACTGTGGTTATTAGTATTATTACTTCTTTATTTATTTCTGTTCCTTATGGATTAGAAGTAGGTATTATTAATATTACTTTTTTCTTTTTTTGCTTATTATTATGTTTATTTAAAAAGGATAGTTTTTTTAAACGTTATGGCTCTTTTTTATTAACTAATTTATTTTTTATGGTTTTTTATTTGATTAGATATTTTTCTTTAAGTAATTTAATCAATTTATCAATTTCTTTTTTTGTTTCTTGTATTTTATTATATGGATATTTAAATTTTGTTAATTGTTTAATTGAAGAAGATAAAGAATTTGAAGGTAGAGCTAAAGTAATAGTTTTAACTTCTTTATCTTTAATTTTTTATGGTTTAAATGGTTTGTATTTAATTATAGCAAGATTAATTCATATTTTAATTTGTCGCACCTGTTCACCAATTGAAGGAGCGTTAGCAATTATTTTGAATTGTTTTATTTTGTATTATGTTCAAAATTGTTCAAGACTTATTTTAATTTCTTTAATTGTACCTAGTATTATTTGTATCTTTTTAAATCGTAAATTAGTGTTTTCAGTATATTTATTCTTATATGTTATTATTTATTTGTATTTTAGTGAAACTTTTTATAAGGATCCTATGTTTTATCAAGGCCTAGTTTCAATTTTGATTTCTTTAATTATTCCTGAAAAAATTTTAGATAAAATAAAGGATGTTTTTTCTCGAGAAGAAACTCTTACTTTAGTGGAAGCAAATCAAAGATTAAATGAAGTATCGAATTCAATTAATGATATTATTTCTTATTTAGATATTGTTTTATCTAATAGTATTGATACAAGTTATTCACCTGTTGATAAAATGATGAATATTGTGAAAACTAAGGTTTGCAAGGATTGTGAGAATAGAAGAAATTGTTCTTTGTATCCGATTATTAAAGATAGTATTGAATATGAATTTTCTAAGGATAATAAAAAAATATTGTTTGATGAATGTTTGTATCCTTATAAAATTATTCGTCAAATACGTTTAAATAAAGTTACTTTAATTAATGAACAAAAATATTTTGATGAGATTAAAAATAAGAATGATATTTATCTTCAAGAAATTGAAAATATTTATAAACCATTAAGAAGTATTTTTTCTTCTTCAGAGATTTTAAGAAGAAAGAAATCTTTATTATATGAAGAACTAGAAGCATATCATTATCATTTATCAACTTTATCAATTGGTCATAATAATATGACATTTCAAATTGCTTTAAATGAAAAAGAAGATATTTCTAAAGTTTTAACGATTATTTCTAATTGTATGAAAAAAACTTATTATCTTGAGGATATGTTTTATATTCTTTCACTTGGCTTATATCAAGTAGTGATTGTTTCTAAGCCTTTATTTAAATTAGATTTACATATTATTTCTTATGGAGTTAATAAAGATTTTAATGGTGATAATTATTTATCTTTTTTTGAAAATAATCATTATTATTTAATTCTTTCTGATGGAATAGGTCATAATATTGATGCCTCTAATATTTCATTTTTTATGGTGAACGCTTTAAATGCATATCGAAAAATTGAAGAGAAAGTTGATAATCAAATTGCTAATATTAATTCACTTGTAAAATCTAAAGTTAATGATGAAATATATGCTACACTTGATTATATTGATATTGATTTAATTAAAGGAACGATGGAAATTTTTAAATGTGGATCGTTTAATTCATATTTATTTAGACATAATGAATTAATTAAATTTAAAAGTAATACTCCTCCAATTGGTATTATTTACAATATTAAAACTTCTTCTTTAGTAAAAGATTTAATGGTTAATGATATTTTAATCTTTATGACTGATGGTTATATTCAAGAACCAGAAGATATTATTCAAAAAGTATTAATTGATAATTTTAATGAAAGTGCACAGTCTTTAGCTTCTTTACTTAATAAAGAATTATCTTTAAAGCAAGAAATTAATGATGATAAAACTTTAGTGGTTATTAAATTTCAAACTTTAAAAGAATTTACTAACATGTCTTCTTAGAATATCCTTTTTTGTAAAATAAGAAAGATAAAATAGTTGCTACAACCCAACCAATAGGCCAAGATAACCAAATACCAATAGTTTGTAATGATTTTGATAAGATAAGAGCTAAACCCACTCTTAAGATTAAGTCAACGAAAGTATCAATCATAAATTCTTTCATTAATCCACTTCCTCTTAGAATACTATCTGAAAGGAATTTAATACAAACTATTAAATAGAATGGAGAAACAATGTATAGAAATTGTTTACCAGTTTCAGTGGCTTCAATAGAAGGGTTACGAATAAATATATCAATAAGTGAACCACCACATAATGTGTATAATAAAACAAAAGGAACACATAAACTAAAGACAATAATTAATCCAGCTTTAAAGCCTTCTTTAACTCGCTCTATTTTTTTAGCACCAAGATTTTGTGAAGTGTAATTAGATACTCCATTACCTAAAGTAGTTAAAGAAGTAACTACTAAGTTATTTAATTTAACTGCTGCAGAATATCCTGCAGTTACTGATGATCCAAAACTATTGACTGCGCCTTGAATGATAATATTACCAACAGAAATAAAACTTTGTTGGAGAATACTTGGTATAGCAATAATAGCGATTTTTTTTAATATATCAAAAGAAAATAATTGATGTTTTTCTTTAAATTTATTTAAACGAATAAAGACCACGATTAAAGAAAGAACACAACTAACACCTTGACAAATAAAAGTAGCCCATGCCACACCACTTACGCCCATTGAAAATGTTTTAACAAAAAGAATATCCATACCAATATTAGCTAAAGATGAACAGGCTAAGAAAATAAATGGTGTTTTTGAATCACCTAAAGCAGAGAAGATACCAGTTGCAACATTATAATAAAAAACAAATGGCAAACTATAAATATATATATTTAAATAGAGCATTGAATCTTCTAGTATTTCTTCTGGAGTATTAATTAATAAAAGCAATTGTTTACAAAAGACTAATCCTAATATCATTAAGATTAAACATAATACACCACTAGCAATAAGAGTTGTAGAAACGGTAGTTTTCATATTAGAAATATCTTTTCCACCAAAGAATCT
>FR889393.1:0-1376 GCA_000432895.1 Firmicutes bacterium CAG:449
TATGGAAAGATGACATTTTTGGTGACAATATTTAGGAGTAAGAATATGAAAAAAAATTTAATAATTTCTTTAACTGCTTTAGTTTTACTAATGAATGGCAATTTTAAAATTGCAAAAGCCGAAGCAAATCCAATTTTTGAAATGGTAAAAGGTGGGTCAATTAGGATGGTAGAAGGTTCGAATGGCTTAAGATTTAGATTAAAGATGAATCAAGAGTATTATGATACTATTAGTAGCAATGATAAAATTGGAATGCTTATTTTTCCTGAAGATTATTTAATAACTTATAAAGATGTAATTGGTGAAAGTAATGCTTATATTAATTTAATAAATGATAATCATGCTCTAAATTTAGATTTAACAAATAAAATTTACTATGAGGATAACTATTATTATGGTAATGGAGTAATATCGAATATTTTAAAGAAAAATTACGATCGTTCATTTGTTGGAATTGGTTACCATAAAAGTGGTGATACAATTAAGTATGCAACTTTTCCTGATAATAACATTGAAAATGTTACACGTGCAATTGCACAAGTGGCTAAATGTGCATTTGATGATGAAAAAAATGAATATACTGAAAAGCAAAAAGAACTATTACAATCTTTTTATATTAATTCTAATGCTGAAAATGGATATTTGAAAGGCTCAGGAAGAAAATATGATCCATATATTATTTCAACAAATGAGCATTTTAATTATTTTATAAATCAAATTAATAGTGGTAATTCTTATACTAATACATATTTTAAATTAAATAATAATATTGAAAATGTTACTCAAATTATAGGCTCAGAAAATATGCCTTTTAAAGGTATTTTTGATGGTTATGGATATTCAATTACTGTTAACATTAATTCAGAATTAAATTATACTGCATTATTTGCATATAATAATGGAACAATTCAAAATTTAATTTTAAAAGGTGATATTACATCAACTAAACTTTATACTGCAGGAGTTGTAGCTAAAAATAATGGTATTATTAAAAATGTTATAAATGAAGCAAATGTGACAGGTATAGAAGAAGTTGGTGGATTATCATCATGGAATAGAAATATTATTGAAAATTGTACTAATAAAGGGAAAATTATTGGAAATAGTATTATTGGTGGAATTTCATCAAGAAACTATAAAGATACAAATTATATTGGGAAAATTATTTCTTGTATTAATGAAGGGGAAATATCATCTACTTCAAAAGAAACAGCAGAAAAAGATTGTAAATCTGGATATTGTATCGGTGGAATAGTTGGTATTGCACATAGTGAAACTAAAGTTATTTCTTGTACTAATAAAGCAACAATTATAGGTGTTGGTGGCCGTAAAAGTGGGTCTAAAACTTATGACTATGGGGTAGGGGGAATTATTGG
>FR889393.1:1410-3131 GCA_000432895.1 Firmicutes bacterium CAG:449
ATCAATAATTAGTGATTGCCATAATGAAGGAATTATAAGAGGATATTTTTGTTTAGGTGGAATAGTTGGTTCATCTAGAGCAAATATTACTGATTGTACTAATATCGGTCGTATATGGAGAAAAAGTGCTATAACATCACAATATTGTGGAGGAATAGTTGGTTTTTGTGTTCAAAAAATAAATATTAATAATTGTGTTAATGGTTTAAAAGAAAAACAGAATATTGCTAATTATGGTGATATGTATGCAAGTAAATATGTTGGTGGAATAGTTGGTTATGATAATGTAGAATCAACAATTGAAAAGTGCATTAATCATGGCTTATTTAATGTTTCAAATGCTTTATGTATAGGAGGAATAGCTGGAACTTTTTCAGGATCTATAATTGATTGTACAAATTATGGTAATATTACTGCTGGTTTTGATTTGGCTGGTATTTGTGGATGGGTAAGTACATCTAAAGGTTGTAAATTCATTAGATGTCATAATAAAGGTGCTTTAACTTTGAAATCTACTGATGAAAAAAATGTAAATAAAATAGGTAATATTTATGGGAATGGCACATCTTATGATAATTTAATTATCGAAGATTGTGATAGTAATGAATTATAGGAGTAATATTTGTATGATTAAAGTTAATAAAATAATTTCTTTATTATTAGTTATATTATCTTTATTTGGATGTAATAACTTATCTAGAAATGAAATAAGTGTTGAAACAATTCCAGCGACTTGTTATGCAGAAGGATATGTTGAGCATCGTTTTGATGATGGATATATCTTTAGAGATAATTTTACTCCAAAAATTGAACATAATTATCATATTTATTCTTTTTCTAATGATGAAAATATTGTAAGACATATTTGCTCTAATTGTGGTAATCAAATTGTAGAATATGTTTCAGAAGAAATTAACACTGATGTTGATACAAATGTAGAAAGACAAAGACCATCATTTATTGGATTAGATACAATGGCTTGTGCAATGATTTTAGAGCAAAATATTGATGATTGCATTAGATCAATAAGATTAGCAGATAAACATGGTGCATATGGTTTTATGGTATATGTAAGTTGCTTAAAAAGTGAGTATCGTACTTTAGAGCAATTAAAAAAAATATTTTATTGTACTGAAAAACCGGTATTAGCAATTGCATATAATAATTCTTATTTTTTTCCACAAAATTTAACATACGATGAAATTGCTTCATTACTTATATTATCTATTCAAGCAGGAGCTTCAGCAGTTGATATAATGGGATATTTATATGATGATTATGAAACTATGCCTTCTAGTTTAAAAGCAAATAAAACTTATTGGGAAGAAAAAGGTTATTCAATGTCATTTGTTGATTTAAAGCCAAAAGAAGTAACTGGTGATGAAAATGTTATAAATAAACAAAATGAATTGATATCACAAGTTCATGCATTAGGTGGAGAAGTATTATTGTCTTTACATGTTGGAGTTATAATGAATTCAAACCAAATTGTTGATTTAGCACTTTTTATGTTAAAGCAAGATATTGATATTATCAAAATGGTTTTATCTGGATCAAGTAAAGAAACAGTAATCGAACATTTAAAAGCATGTATGGAATTAACAAAAAAGCAACAAGAAGGAGCTTTTCCTATCAAATATTCAGTTCATGGTCAAAGTTCATTATCGAGAATAATGTGTCCAATGTTTGGATCGTACATTGCGTTTTGTGTTGATAAATAT
>FR889393.1:3194-8048 GCA_000432895.1 Firmicutes bacterium CAG:449
TATGCTTGCTATTTTAAATTCGCCTGAGTTAAAAGGAGGAGAATAAATGATTCTAAAGAAAAAAATATTCTTTATATCATTATTATCTTGTTTATTTGGTTGTTCTTCGAATAATGTTGTTTATCAAACTAGTTATGTTAATGAAATGATTTCACCAATTAAAGTTGTTTTATTAGCGGGTGAAGATAATGCTTTAGGATATTCTTATTCATTTCGTTTACAAGATAACGATGATAAAACAAATGTTACAAATGAAAAATATCAAACATATCAAAAAGGATTTGATAATATCAAAGTTAGATATTTAAATAAAGCTAATTATGAAGAAAATGATAGTGAGAATCATTATTTTGAAAATGTAAAATTAGGTATGGGAAAACTTTCATCATTTGATGATGGTTGTTTCGGCCCAGAAGTAGGTATTGCAGAGTCATTAAATTCTTTTTTTGCTAATGAAATGATTTATATTATTAAATTTTCTGCTTCAACCCCATGTTCAATTATTGATGATTGGAATGTATATAATGGAGTGTATTACAAACAAATGATTGAATATTATAAAGAAATAATTAATGAATTATCTTCTTACAAAGGTGGTGTTGATGTAATTTCTTTTTCTTTTGTTCAAGGTGAAAGTGATGCAAAAAATGTTGATGATTCCTATAAAGAAAACATTAATAATATAATTAATTCTCTTCGTTATGAATTTAAAAATAAAACATTGAATGGAATTAGTTATATTGATCCATTATTATTAGAAAATTATTCTGGTTATTATCAAATGAATCAAATAAAAAAAGAAATTGCTCATCAAAGTAAGAAAAATCAAATTATTGATGTGATTGGAGCTTCTTTATCTAATCAAAAAGATAATACTGATAGACGCCATTATGATGCAATTTCTATGATTAAATTAGGTAATTTAATTGGTGAAGCAATATATACTAACTATAGTGTTTTAAAAGATTATGATGAAGTAGCAGTAATTGAAAAACCAAATAATGAGAATGTGTTTGGTAATTTTATGAATTTTAAATCAACTGAAGGTTGGGATTTATCTTCTACAAATGAAAATGGAGAAATAACTTTATTCGAAAATCATTTTGATAATGAATTATTTTTTAACAATGTTTTTTCAGATAAAATTGATGTAAGTATTAGTCTTACTGTTGATGAAATTGTTAATAATGAATTTTATCCTAAAATAGGAATAAAACTCATAAATACTAATCGTAATGGATTTTTCTTTTATTTAGATGCAATTAATGAGAATAATAATTTAACGGGTCTATATTTTGGATATAACACAATTACAAAAGGAATATATGATGATAATTGGACTACTATTTCAAATATTAGATTAAATTCTGTTGATGAATATACTAATGATAATTTTATTGATATTTCTATTTTAAGGTATGAAGAAAAAATTACTTTGTTTTATGATGAAATAAAAATATTAGAATTAAATAATAATGAAGCAAAACTTGGGCAAAGTAAAACAGCTGTTTGTATTTCAACTTTTAATACTTTAATTAGAGTTAAAAATTATGATGCAAAGGAGATTTATGATGAATAAAAAGTGTTATATAATTTTTTCTTTAATCTTCTTTTTATCTTCATGTCAAGAAAATAATCATATTGTTAATATTATTGAAAAAGTAGAAAATTATACAGTTAAATTTTATAATGATGACGAATTATTATTTGTTGATACTGTTCATAAAGGTGATAGTTCTTGTTATCCTTTCGAAGATCCAATAAAAAATGATAATGAACAATATAAGTATAAATTTTTAAAATGGGTAGATAAAGATGGTAATGATGTTGATTTATCTAATATTCAAAATGATATTAGTTGTTATACCTATTTTTCTTTAATAGATAAAGAATATGATGTTTCGTTTTATTCTTTTGATAAACTTTTATGTAGTGAAACAAAAAAATATGGTGACATATTAGATTTTGATTATTATAAGAATTATGTTTCAAATTATGATAATGAATTTGTTTCAATTTCTTTTAAAGGTTTTACTGATGGTGTTGATTTTTTTAATAATACATTTCCAAGTGTTACAAATAATACAAAATATATGGCTACATATGAATATAACTATAAAGAAAAATATCTTTTAGATAAATGGGATGGAAAAGATATTAGTTTTACTAAAGGTGATGGTAGTGAAAATAATCCATATATTATTGAAAAAGCTGGTAATTTATCATATTTAATGAATAATTGCAAAAATAATAACTATTATAAAAACAAATTCTTTTTATTAACAAATGATCTTGATTTAAATAATATTGAATGGAATGGAATTGGTGAAACAAATTCCTCTAAAGGTTTTTCAGGAACTTTTTTAGGAAATGGTCATGTGATTCAAAATGTAAATTTAAATTATCGAACAAGAACTGGTTTTTTTAGATCGATATCTAGTTATGGTAGTGTTTCAAATTTAATTATTGAAGGTGTGATAAATGGTAATGAAAGTGTTGATTATGTAAGTTTGTTATGTTCAATAAATGCTGGAAAAATTGATAATTGTACTGCAATAGGAAATTTAAATACAAATGCAAATTATGTTTCTTTAATCGCTTCATATTCAACAAATGAAGTGATAAATTGCAAAAGTTATGGTTATGTAAAAGGAAAAAATGCTTTGGCAGGTATTACATCATATGTAGCTAAAGCAAATCAATCTAAACCATTTTGTAATAACATAAATTATGCAAATATTGAAACAAGTAATAAAATTTATTTATCTAATTTATCTGGTGTTGGTGGAGTTATTGGCTTAATTGGAAGCAATTTAATAGTGGATAATTGCTTTAATTATGGTAATGTTAATGCATTTTATTCAGATGGTGGAACAGGTGGAATAGTAGGTAATGGTTTTCCTTCAACAATTAAAAATTCAAAAAACTATGGATTAATTAAAGCTAATAGTTCGATTGGTGGTATAGTTGGATATGCTAGAGTTGGTGGAATGGTTAATTCTTCAAATAATTATGGTTATATTATAGGTAATTATGCAATAGGTGGGATTAATGGATATAATCGCTATTTTTTAGAAAGTTGCAAAAATGAAGGTATAATTATTGGATTAAAAAATAGTTATTGGGTAGGTGGAATTGCAGGAATTCAAGGTGGTGGAACTAATGGAACCATTATTAAAAATTGTGAAAACGATGCTTATGTTATAGGAACAGGTTCAAGTAAGGGTGGTGTTGGAGGAATTGCAGGAAGTTCATATAATAAAGTTAAAATTTTATATTCAATTAATTGTAAACAAATTTTAGGTAATTTGATGTTTACAGGTGGAATTGTTGGTGAAAATAGGAATGGTGCATCAGTAGGAAGATGCAAAAATTATTCTTCTAATAAACTTATAGGTATTAATAAATCGTCATCTGAACTAATTTATTATAATAATTGATAGTGATTTTTATTTTTAAACTAGAAAAATATTTATTTGCATGATAGATTTATCTAGAGGAAAAATTTATGCTTAATCAATTTTCAAGAACTCAATTAATTTATGGTAAAGAGGCAATGGATATTTTATCTAAAGCACATGTGGCAATTTTTGGTATAGGTGGAGTAGGTGGATATGTTTGTGAAGCCCTAGCTAGAAGTGGAGTTGGTCATTTTACTTTAGTTGATGATGATAAAATTTGTTTAACTAATTGCAATAGGCAAATCATTGCTACCACTAAAACGGTTGGCCAATATAAAGTTGATGTTATGAAAGAAAGAATTTTAAGCATTAATCCTTTGGCTAAGGTAGAAACATTTCAATGTTTCTTTTTACCTTCTAATCAAGATGAATTTGATTTTACTCAATATGATTATATTGTTGATGCAATTGATACAGTATCGGCAAAAATTGCTATTATTTTAAAAGCACAAGCTAATAATATACCTGTTATTAGTTCAATGGGAGCTGGTAATAAAGTTAATCCAATGGGATTTATGGTTAGTGATATTTATAAAACAGAAATGGATCCTTTAGCTAAAGTAATGCGTTATGAATTGAAGAAAAGAAGAGTTAAACATTTAAAAGTAGTTTATTCAAAAGAAAAACCTCTTCGTCCTTTAGAAGATCCTACAATTAGTTGTAATACACATTGTATTTGCCCAAAAGGCACTAGAAAATGTACTGAAAGAAGAGATATTCCTGGTAGTAATGCTTTTGTACCTACGGCATGTGGACTTTTAATTGCTTCAGAAGTTATTAAAGATTTAACTAAATCAGTAGCAAGGGAAGAATTAAGAAAATGATTTATTTAGATTATGCGGCAAATTACCCATGCAAAAAAGAAGTTTTAGAAGCTTTAAATGAAGTAGAGTTAAATTATATAGGTAATTATAATTCTAGTCATGAAGCAGGGGTTAAATCAAAAGAGAAATTTAATGAATTAGATTCTTCAATTACAAATATTTTAAATCTTGATAATGAACATGAAGTAATTTATGTTTCTTCAGCCACTGAAGCTAATAATTTAGCTCTTAAAGGAATTTGTTCTTCTTATTCAGGCTTTGGTAAAAAAATCTTAGTTAGTGAACTAGAACATAGTTCAGTTAATGGTGCACTTGGTTATTTAAAAGATAACGGATTTATTGTTGATTTTATTAAAACTAATAATGATGGAAGTATTATGCTTTCTTCACTTCAAGAAAAATTAACTAGTGATGTTATTTTAGTTTGTGTTTGTTTAGTTGATGGTGAAACTGGATATATCCATGATTATCATAAAATAAGTGAAATAGTTAAAAATAGTAATGCTCATTTACTTGTGGACGCGACGCAAGGTGTTGGTAAATTTAAAATTGATTTTAATGAATTAGAT
>FR889393.1:8090-13494 GCA_000432895.1 Firmicutes bacterium CAG:449
ATTTGGAGGACTTACTGGTAGTGGTTGTTTAATTAAAAGAAAAAAAACAGTTTTAACTCCACTTATTCATGGAGGAGAAAGTTCATCTATTTATCGAAGTGGTTCAGTTCCTCTTGGTATTGTTGCTTCAATTGAAAAGGCTTTATCTTTAGCATATTCAAAAATGGACGAAAATTATCAAAAAGTATCAATAATTAATAAGTATTTAATTGATAAAATTAAAGATAATAAAAAAATAAAAATTAATTCTTTTTCTAATCCTTATATTGTTAATTTATCAATTGAAAATGTTTTAGGAAGAATAGCGGTTGACTATTTAAATACTAATCATATATGTGTTAGTCAAAAATCAGCTTGTTCAATTAAAAATACGCCTTCAAAAATTATTATGGCAATTTATAAAGATAAAAAAAGGGCTTCTTCTTCTTTTAGGTTATCTTTATCTGAATTAGTAACTTTTGAAGAGATAGATTATTTAGTAAAAGTATTAAAGGAGCTTACAAAATGATAGATGAATTTGAACAATCAATAACTAAAAAATATCGTGCTAAATTATGGTCAAAATTTGTCGCAGCGATTAAAGAATATCAATTAATTCAACCTAATGATCATGTGTGTGTTTGTATTTCTGGTGGAAAAGATTCAATGTTGATGGCTAGACTTTTTATGCAATTACAAAAACATTCTGATTTTGATTTTAAAGTAGAATATTTAGTCATGAATCCTGGATATAATGAAATAAATTTACAAACAATTATGAATAATTTACAAAAATTATCGATTCCTGCTAAAGTTGTTGAATCGAATATTTTTGAAATTGCTAACTCTCAAGATCGTTCTCCATGTTTTTTATGTGCAAAAATGAGAAGAGGAGCCTTATATAATTTTGCTAAAGCAATGGGATGCAATAAAATTGCTTTAGGTCATCATTATGATGATGTAATTGAAACAACTTTAATGAATTTATTGAATTCAGGTTCATTTCAAACAATGCTTCCAAAACTTAAATCCACAAACTTTGAAAATATGGAATTAATTAGACCTATGTATTTAATTAGAGAGAAAGATATTATTTCTTGGAAAAACTATCATCATTTACAATTTATTCAATGTGCATGTCGTTTTACTGAAAACTGTGCAGTTTGTGATAATGGTGGTGGAGGTTCACAAAGATATGCAACTAAACAATTAATTAAAGAATTAGTGAAAAATTATAATCCACAAGTTGAAAAAAATATTTTTAAAAGTGCAGATAATGTTACTTTAGACATGATTCTTGGTTATAAACAAAAAGGTGTTCATCATAGTTATTTAGATACTTATGATGATAAAAAAGAGGATTAATTTATAAAAAAAATAGAATAAATGTTTATAAAAATTTATTCTATTTTTAGTATTTACCAAGCTGTGATTTCTTTTCCTTCACTATCTTTAGCGGATCCACATAGAATTATAATAAAATCAATAAATCCAATAATTGCCGGGATTCCTGTCCAACAGAATAGTAACATTAAAACTCCAGAAGTTGTTTTTCCCATATAGAATCTATGAATACCCAATGCACCTAAGAAAAATGCAAGTAAAGCGCAGACTGCTCTTGATTTATCAGAAACATTATAAGAAGTACTAGAAGCAAATGATTTCAAATCATTAGAAACATTAATAGTTACTTCTTTTTCTTTGTTTTGTTTAGCACCACATTTTGGGCAAAAAATAGCATCATCATTAATTTGTCCACCGCATTTAATACAATATTTCATATTATTTACCTCAAAGGTATTATATTTTAATTCTATTAAAGATGATAGTAATTTATAGTACTTTATTTTTTTTCTTTATCGTTTATAATTAAATTATAGGTGAAAGATATGCTAATTAATTTTCAAATAAAAAATTTTTGTTCATATAAAATGAATGCAGAATTATCATTTGTTTCTAATGCAAAAATAAAAAATAATAAAGATCACGAAGTGAAATTAAAAAAAATTAATGTTTTAAAGAATTGTGCTTTATATGGAGCTAATGCTTCAGGTAAATCTAATATTATTAAGGCTTTATCTTTTATGAAAAAGATGGTTTTAAATAAAAGTGATTATATGGACTTTTCTTTTAAAGGAAATGAAAATACTCCGACTACATTTACCATAGTATTTTCTAATAATAAAAATATATATGAATATAGTTTTTCTCTTTTAAATAAAAAAAATCTTTTTGATAATTATAAAATCGTTAAAGAATCTTTACATAAAATAAATAATAATAAAAGTGAATTAATTTTTAATCTTGAACAAGATAAAAATGTTTTTTCAAAGAAATTTTTAAAAATAACTTATTTTAAAGCTTACATTTCTGGATATAAAAGAATTAATAATCAATTATTTTTAGCATATATTTCTGATGTTGATAAAACTATTGATAATGAAGAAATAAATACCGCTATTAGATGTACTTATAATTTTTTTAAAGAAGAATTAGTTATTCTATCTAACGATAATAATTTTAATTTAGTTAATTTAACTAATCTTGATAATTTATCATTATATTTAAAAAAATTTGATACAGGAATTGAATATTTAGATTTTATTAATTGCTCTTTTGATGAAATTAATGAAAGTGTAAATAATGAAATTCTTAATAAATATATTATTGAAGCAAGACAAAATAATCAAAAATCTTTTTGCATTTTTAATAAAGATAAATTATTTTGTATTGATTTAGAAAATAATGTTTTTAAAAAATTAGTGTGTAAACATCGAAATATTAATAATGTTTTTAATTTAGGCAATGAAAGTGAAGGAACAGTTAGAATTATCTTTTTAATATCAATGCTATTTGAAGATAGTTTAAAAGATAAAGTTTATGTAATTGATGAAATTGAAAGAAGTATTCATCCTTTGTTAAGTCCTAAATTAATTTTAGAATTTCAAAATTTAAATAAAAATAATCATAAGCAATTATTATTTACTACTCATCTTGTTTCATTAATGGATGAAGTTTTAAGAAGAGACGAAATCTATTTTTGTTCAAAAAATAAATATGGAATTTCTTCAATTGAATCTTTATTAGAGTATGCTAGTAGATTAGATCCTAATATTAGCAAAAAATATTTAGAAGGTAGATTTGGAGCAATTCCTAATTTAATGGTTGATTTATAATGGCTTTGACAGTTTCTTCTTTGAAAAGAAAAATTGGTAATAAATTAGATGCTAGAGTAATTTATTTTCTGTATGAAGGTAAAAATACAGAACCTCTTTTTATTGCACCTTTTATTGAAAATTCAAATTATATTAATAGTCAAGAAATTTGTTTTAAACAATTTTCAAAAACAGAAAACGATGAAGGAAGAACTAGTGTAGAGCAACTAGTAAAATTAGCATTTTCATATAAAGAAAATCATGATAATTTTAAAAAAAATTACGATAAAATAATTATTGTTTTTGATTTAGATGTTTATAAAAATAATCAATTAAGAATGAATAACATTATTTCTCTTGGTGATAAAGATATTATTTTTGCTTATACAAATCCTTCGATTGAATTATTTTTGTTATTAACAATTAAAGATTCTTATGAAAAAATAATTAAGCCAAATGAAAAAGAAATATTAGAAAATAACTTTATCAATGGAAAAAGATTTGTTAATTATTTGTTCTCTGAATTAACTCATATTAATTCTAAATCTAAAAAAGGTGAAGTAAGTTTATTATCAAATAATTTTGAAATTGCCATTGACCAAGAAAAGAAGTTTTTAAATCATTATATTGATTTAGCTTCTTTTAAATTAACCTCAAATTTAGGATACGTGTTCGAAAAAATTAAAAATTTAGATTTTAACATAAATTATTTTTTTACATTTAAATAATTTTTATTTTACTTTATTATTTAATTAAAAGAGGGTTTAAATGATGAAGTATTATATTTATCAGACTAAAGAAAAAAAGTATGCAGTAAAAAAAGAAGGAAGTAAAAGAGCACTTAAAGTTTTCGATAATAAAATTGATGCCTTGAAATACGCTCAAGGTTTAGCAAATAAAAATAATGGTCAAGTTGTTGATCAAACTCTTGTTAAAGAAATTAGTAAAAAATTAAAGAAAACTAAACATCCTTTTTTAGTTGTATTAGTTATTATTTTAGTTATTTGTCTTTTAGGTGGCTTTACTTATTATGGATATAAAAAAGGCTTCATTAATTTAGATTTTTTAGAGCGTGGTAGTAATAATCATCAATATGAAAATGTTACAAGTGGTGTTGTTTATGATGATTTTCAAATTCATATTATGCAACTTGGTAACAATAAAAATGGTGATGCAATTTATATTAAAGCTGGTGAAAAAAACATTTTAATTGATGCAGGAACTAGTAATATTGATCAACTTCAAAATTATATAAATACCTGTAATCTTGATAAAAATAAAAATCCTATTAAAGTAGATAAGTTTGATTATGTTATAGTTACTCATTCTGATTTAGATCATATTGAAGGTTTTACTTCCTCTAATAGTATGTTTGATCGTTATAAAATAGATACAATTATTGATTTTAAAACAGAAAAAGCGGAAGTAAATGATAAAGGTAAAAAAACTAAATATGGTAGTTATGTTGAATCAAGAAAACGAGCAGAAGTTAAAGGTAGTAAACATTATTACGCTAGTGATTTATTTCAAGATGAAGAAAAAAGAGTTTTTACTTTAAAAGAAAATCTTACTATGGAAATTATGTATAACAAGTATTATACAGAAACATCAAATGAGGAAAATAATTATTCAGTTGTTACCATGTTTAATTATAATAATCATAAATTCTTATTTACTGGTGATTTAGAAAAAGATGGTGAAGAAGCTTTTGCTAATTATTATAAAAATACTTTAGGACAAGTTGATTTTTATAAAGCAGGACATCATGGCTCTAAAACTTCTTCAAATAAAGTCTTGTTAGATTTAATTAAACCAAAGATTTGTGCTGTTTCGTGTTCGGCGGGTAATAGTGAATATACTCCTAATTATAAAAATGTTTTTCCAGCCCAAATTTTTGTCGATAACATTGCTCAATATACAGATAATGTTTATGTTACATCTATGGGAATGGATGATAAAGAAAAACCAATTAATGGTAATATTATTGTTTCTTGTAATGGTGAAGATGTTTCGGTGGCTTCCACAGGAAAGGAAAGCGATAATCAAGATACAAGTAATGGACCAATTAAATTAAAAGATTCTCTTTGGTTTAATAAAGAAATATATGTTGTTGATACAGGTAAAAAAGATTCTGAAAATGGAGGGAATATTTATAATTTTGTTTCTGCAGTAAAAAAGAAAGATTACTATAATGAATCAACACCTAACGCTATTAAAGTTCCTTTTAGAGTTTGGCCTAATTAGATTTAGTTTTGTATTCTCTAGGTGAC
>FR889394.1:0-4898 GCA_000432895.1 Firmicutes bacterium CAG:449
TCAATAATTCTTGCTAATTCTAATGAATCTAAGGAATGCAAATAATTTATTTTATTAATTATTTTTTTTGCTTTATTTCTTTGTAAATGACCAATAAAATGCCAAGTAATTGGATATGATTTTAATGCTTCATATTTTAATAAAAATTGATCAACTTTATTTTCACCAAAATTTGTAATTCCATTATTAAATAAGTAAACTATATCTTCGCTTGTTCCATATTTACTAGCACAGACAATAGTTACATCTTTTGGAATAGTATTAATAAACTCTTTTATATTTGCTTTCATAAATTTATTTTAAAAAAAAGCATAATAAAAATCTAGAGTTACCCCTAGATTTTTAATTAGTAGATTAATTATTTTGTAAATCTATATTTTTTGAATGCTCTTAAACCTTCGAATTCAGCACATTCACCGAGTTCATCTTCAATTCTTAATAATTGATTGTATTTTGCCATACGATCTGTTCTTGAAGCAGAACCAGTTTTGATTTGACCAGCATTAACAGCAACACTTAAGTCAGCAATTGTTGTATCTTCTGTTTCACCACTTCTATGAGAAACCATAGTTGTGTAACCATTTGTTTGAGCCATTCTAATTGTATCGAGAGTTTCAGTTAAAGTACCGATTTGGTTAACTTTAATTAAAATGCTGTTTGCAACATGACGGACAATACCTTGTTTTAAGAAATCTTTGTTAGTAACAAATAAATCATCACCAACTAATTGAATCTTGTCACCGAGTTTAGCAGTTAATTTTTCCCAACCTTCCCAGTCGGATTCACCTAAACCATCTTCAATAGTGATAATTGGATATTCTTCAATCATTTTTTCGAACCAAGCAATCATTTCTTCGCTTGTTTTTGAACCTTCACCACTCTTGACTAAATCATATTTTTTAGTTTCTGGGTTGAAGAATTCACTTGCAGCAACGTCCATACCTAAGAAGATTTCTTCTCCTGGTTTATAACCAGCTTTTTTAATTGCTTCAACAATTAATTCAAGAGGTTCTGTGTTACCATGTTTACAACTTGGAGCAAATCCACCTTCATCACCAACACCAGTTTCATAACCTTTTGCTTTTAAAACACTCTTTAAGCAATGGAATGTTTCTACTCCAGCTCTTAAAGCTTCATGGAATGTTTTGAATCCTGCAGGAATAATGAAGAATTCTTGGAAGTCAACTGTTGAATCAGCGTGAGCACCACCATTAACAACGTTCATCATAGGTGTAGGTAAAACTTTAGCATTAGGACCACCTAAATATTGATATAAAGGTAATTCGTGAGCTTCTGCTGCTGCTCTAGCACATGCAAGAGAAACACCTAACATAGCGTTAGCGCCTAAATTTGATTTGAATGGAGTTCCATCAAGTTCAAGTAATGTCTTGTCAATTAATGCTTGGTCAGCAACATCTAAACCAATCATTGCTGGAGCGATAACATCATTAACATTTTTAACAGCTTTTAAAACACCTTTTCCTTGGAATCTAGCTTTGTCACCATCACGAAGTTCAAGTGCTTCGTTTTCACCAGTAGATGCTCCACTTGGAACGATAGCTCTTCCCATAACTCCATTATCAAGAGTTACTTCTACTTCAACAGTAGGATTGCCACGAGAATCAAGTACTTCACGTGCGTATACATCAATAATTTCGTACATTTTAAAAATCTCTCCTTTTAATATACAAACTTATTATAAACATTTATAAAATTAACTTAAAGATTTTTAAGAAAAATTAATTATTTCTTATTAATTATATAAATCTTGTAAAGTAAATAAATTACAAGATTGAAATTCTTGATCATTACTAAAACCAACTTTAGAAAAGAAACCTAATTTATAATTAGTTATGTTAGCTTGTTTTAATTGATTTATTTCTTCTAAAAAAATAGATTTATCTATTTTAGTATTAGTAAATTTACATTCATAAAATGTATAACCTATTTCATTATAAGTAACAATATCAAATTACCCTTTTTTATGTAATTTAGAATTATTATATGTATAAGAAACAATTAATAATAAAGGTGGATTAAATTCATTATTTTTATTTTTTCTTAATAGAAATTCTTTATATATTTTTTCAAATTTTAAAGGAATAAATTCTTGATACATTTTTTCTTTTCAAAATATTTTTCAGTGCTTAAAATAGATTTATAAGCAAGAGTAGGATAGATTAATTTAAAATAAAATGAAAAAAGCGTAATATGCTTTTTTTAATTATTATTTTTTATAGAATAAGTTTTAGTTAAATATTTTATATTTACCAATTCTTATTACTGTAATTATTTTTGCAAAACCATTCTCTTTGCTTTCAATCAATTTGTTCAAATAATAGTCTTTTTTTATTATTCTAATCGCACCTTTTGTAGAATTCTACATTTTTATCGATTATTGTTAGGGATGCTTTTCCTTTAAAAATGTCTAATTATTAAAAATTTGATTATCTAAAAAAGAATCTGCTATTACACAGATTCTTAATTATTTTTTTAAATAATTGATTTTATATAATTAAAAATCAATACCTCCAGCACCATTTATTAATCTAATGTAACCTTTATCTGTTTCTTTCATAATGAAAATAAAAGAAGTATTTCCATTATTTAAATTTTTGTAGTATGTTACATTTCCTTTTTGAGTGGTTGTTCCATAAACATATCCTGAAGAAACTAAACCATCAATGAGATCGGAATAAGTTTGATTTAAGTCTGTTGAATAAATAAAAGCATTATATTCAAATAAATATCCGTAATAAATATAATTATATTTTATATTATCATTAATTTCGAACCAAGATTCTACTTTTATATCTTTACTGAAATTAACTTCAAATCCACTGTCGGGATTAAGTGTTTCTAAATAATTAGTAAATGTATTTAAATTGCTTTCATATTTTGTTTCAAGTGGTTTTGTAGATTTGTAAATTAATATCTCAATACGATTTGTAAATTCATTATGACCAACGAAAGTGTAATCAGAGGTTGAATACATTGCCATATCAACATAAATTTTTTCATCGCTTCCTTCTATTTCTTTATAAAGTACGTAATGGTTTGAGCCTCTTGTGTTATATGTATAAATTTTATTATTTTCATCACGAGCTGTTTTGAATCCTTTGTCGTTAATATAGTTAGAGCGAATCGTTGTGAAACATTCTTCATTAACATCAATTGTAATGCAATTTAAGTAATTACCTTGTTCGAATGTATTTCCAGCGTAGTTTGGTAATTGATAAAATGTCATATCTGCATCTTTGATTTGGTCTAGTGTAACAAAATCGTCAACATTAAAATATGGAATATTATTAGCAATTTTTTCTTGAACTTTATCTTTGTATATCATTTTTCCTTGATATATCCACATGCTAAAACTTTTTTCTTCTTCGACGAAACTTATTTCTTCTATAAGAATATCTACATAAGTATCATTCATTTTATAAATTTGATGACGTTGGTTGTAATCATCTTTTATTTCGTTAAAAAGAATAAATCCATATAATTCAAGATTATGTAATTCTGTTTTGATTGCTTCATTACTTAAAGAGGAAGAATTGTAATAAATACCAGGAGTTTTACCTTCTTTTCCATAATTTGCTTCTATATAAACTCTAGATGAGCCGCCGAATTTAAAGCAACTAAATGAATTGGTGTTTGGAAAAGGAAAATTTTTTAAATTAAATTGTTTTTCAATTTTTTCATTTGGTGATAAATGTTTTGAAATAGAACTTTCTAGACCATATTCAAGCTGAACTCGATAAGTATATGAAGGATTAAAACGAATAATAAAATGTTCAAATGAAATTTCTTGAGCCACATTATTGTTTGAATTATAAGTACCAAATTGTTTTAGTTCATTTATTATTTTTTCTTTTTGCTCTAAAGACATATTGTTAGGAAGAATCAACTGCATATGATAAATCATATTTTCTTCTGATTTAAATGTTGGACAAATTAAGTTAATAAATGTTTCTTTATTTTCTTCAAGTGATGTTGGTAAACTTTCAACATATGCATATGTTGAATAGATTGAATCAGCATAAATTGGTGTTTGTGAAAAATAATAAGCAGCATAATATCCACCACCATAAATATCAACAATACGTTCTTCATCAAAGAATGGGTGATAATCTTCTTGACCAAGTGAAGTATATGTTGCATCGACAAGTTTTCCAGAATAATTTCCTTGTTTTACTGTTCCTTTAACTTTAATTTTTTCATTGATAGATGGTAAATTGGTTGAATCTTTTAAAGTTACTTGTAAGCCAAGATAACCAGTTAAATCGTTTTCTGTGGCAATGATAATGTTATTATTGAAATCGAATCCTGCGACAATGCCTCGAATCCTGCGACAATGCCTTCAACTTCACAAATTTCATTTTCGTAGAATAAATGATATGTTAAACCTTTTTGTGATCCTAATTTTAAATCAACTAAACGTAGATTAATTTTTCTCCCTTCATTATCCCATAATTTGTATGCTTCAAATGTGTTTATGTCAAATAATTTGAAGGATACTTGCCCAACTAACACCATTTCGTTTAAAGATCTTTCATATGAACGGAAATATCCTAGACGACCATCAGTTCCTAATTCTATTTCAAAATAATTACAATATGTAAAAGATCTATTTTGGAAATAATTTTTTAAATCATAAGCTAAATCTTTTACAGTACACATATAAGTATTTTCATTTGTTTTGGAAAAATCATCCATGTATTTTTTTAGAATATCTAAAAAATCTACAGAATATAATTCGTTTTTATTTTCAATTTTACCTGCACGGCCGTGAACATCCATGCCAAATTTGAAAATATTTTCTGTATTTAATTTTGTTTTTTCATAACTATGGTAATAATTTGGATCTTCATCTAATAAAATATAATTTTCTGAACCAG
>FR889394.1:4974-7423 GCA_000432895.1 Firmicutes bacterium CAG:449
TTAAATCGGTAATAATATCCATTTGGTAGTTTTCTTGTGTGTTTTTAATAGCTTCTGATAGGCTTTTTGCAATATAAGTACTATCTTTAGAACTACTAATGTAATTGCTTGTTTCGATTTGTCCACATGAAAATAAAGTTCCGAATAAAAATATAAGAGAAAGAATTTTTTTCATTTTATTTGCCTCCTGTATATTCAATAGTAAGTGTTGCGTATTCTTCGTTAATTTGTTCAACTCTTAAAGTAAATGAGATATCTTCTCCTGAATTCCATTTACCATTTAATAAGTAAGCAGAATTTGCTGAATCGAATATATCTCCAACTTTGAATAATGAATCATTATCTGCACTCATTCCACTTTGTAATTGATTGTATGGTTTATTTTCAATTAATGAAATTTGCTTATAACGACCTTGACGACTAGCATCTGTCCTTGAGTCTTCATTATTGTTGGATGCACCTATCAAATAATAGATTCCTTCATCATGAGTCTCTGGTATTTCATCAACATATTCATCAAATAAAATAGAATATGTTTGTTCGCTATAATGGCAACGTGCAATACGACTATCAACATGATAAATTTTAATACCTGATTCAGTAAAACCTAAAGGACGATTATCATATTGATGTTTTGCATCTAATTCGTTTAGACCAGTTGGTGTATAATATTCAACAAGTAAATATTCATCCATAACCGAATGATTCCAGTCTGTATTTAATAAAATAAATTGATTTGTATTTTGAAAAGCAGATAAATTTATAGTAATTTTATTATTTTTTTTAAAATCATAATAAGTAGGTTCTGCCCATGATAACAACATTTTTGAATAAGGCTCATGATCGGAAATATTATAGTCCATCATGGAATGACCGCCTAAAGCTAAATTATAGTTATCGCTAGGATAATAATCTCTTAAACCAAATAGGTGACCAGTTTCATGAATAATAGTGTGAGTATCGACATCGTACCCTCCTCGATAAAAGAAATCAATTCCACACCACATATGGCGGAAGAATGTGGGGCGATTTAAATTCATTTCTGTTGCAAAATTTGCTACCCATGCCCAAAAATTGCCTGTTCTATCAGAAATAGGAGATGAATAGACAAATACTACTCCATCAACATAACCATCTTTATCTTGATCGTAACTTTGAAAAAATTCATTACTAATGTTTTCTTGATCCATAAAATATTGAGCGGGTACACCTGGAAAATAGTTATTATCGTTAATCATTTCGTCAACCATGTAAGGGACTTTTAAAACATCAGTAACTTCTCCTTCAATGTGTAGTTGATTCATGCTACTTTTTTTGTAAAATTCTTTAACTGAATAATAATTCTTTCCTTCTTTTTGTGAGAGGTTATCTTCAAAAAAGCCTCTTTCTATTCTTGTTAAATCTTCATCGTTAAATTCTCTTTCGCCTTTAAATTCAACAGGAATTACTAGTAATTTTTGATTTCCTAAAGCATTCATTGATTTTGCTTCTTTGAATTCGTCAGTGTTTTTAAGTACTAAATTTGTGTTTGTAATACTTTCAATTGGATAAATGGTGCTCCCACATGAAACGAGAACACAACATAATCCAATTAAAAATTTTGTATTTTTATTTTTCATATTAATAATCCGCTTTAACTAAATTTGTGGAATAATTTGTACCATTATAAATAAATGAAATAGAAATAGATGTAAAATCTTTATCTACATTGAATGACAATGGTAGTTCAATAAATGGATCTTGAGTATTTTCTGATGCAATTAAATTTCCTAAATAACCATCATTTTTTTTCTCTAAAGAGAAACTGCAAGATAAATATTTTGAATCAGAAAAATCATTCTTATTTATTGAAAATGATACTTCTTTTGTTTCAAAAAGTGATAATGAAATAATATAATCACCACTTGTTCCTTCCCAAGAACCACTAATTAAAAATTCTGGAGTGACTTTGCTCATTTGATTCCCAAATCCATCTTCATATAAAAATAATGTAAAATCAAAAGAAAGTTTAAAATTAAGATTAAATTCATCACCTGAAACATGAGTTAAATTAAATGAATAAAAAGTATCTTCTACTGCTATTGTATAACTTAAAATTTCTTCTTTGTTATTTATACGATTTACAATTTTTACATTTCCACTTAAGTTATCATTACTTGGTTCAAAACTTACATAATATTTAATTGTAGATCCTTGTTTTAATGCAAATTCATCTTTTAAAATGGTATTTAAAGAAGGGACTTCTTCAACGACAATATGAACAGTTTTTTGTACACTTTCTTTTACCGCACTTTTTAATACTACATCGTATGTTCCTGCTTTTTTAGCTGTAAAGCACCACATGTTACGAGAACCAACAACTTCGTTAATTTTAATTTCTTTTTCAACTAATTCATAATCACTTTTTAAACCATCGACATTTGCAATAATGGTTTGATTTGCAGCAGTT
>FR889394.1:7440-9172 GCA_000432895.1 Firmicutes bacterium CAG:449
CAGCAGTTGGTTCAACGATTGTATTTAAAATATATTCTACACCGACATAAGCTTGAATTGCTCCTTGATAAGTGTAAGCAGTATATCCTTCTGGTCCTAAAACAGAATAAGAAAGTGATATACTATTAGGTTGAGCTGCTGTGATTTCAACTTGAAATGTTTTTGTGACATTTTTGGATGTAATTTGGATTTTAAATGTTCCAATTTCGCTACCATATATTGAAATTTGGTTAGAATAATAATTAACATTTATTGCACCAGCATTTCCTTCTACGATACTTGTTTTGATTGAATCAAAATCAAAATTAGCGGTTGAAGGTGCTACGTTAGCAATGTTTATAGATGCATTAGATTCTTTTTCTAAAGAAATAACATCATTTTCATGTACTATTTTTTCATCATAAATTAAATCAAAATTTGTCGCATAAAAAGAATCTAGAGATATTGGATTTATAAAAGTTCTTTCACCAGTTGTTTGAGTTATTTTATATTTTTTTGTGCTACTTGGTGAGACATTATCTAAAAGTTGAATAACTTGTAATTCATCATCGACAATAAAACTAGTTTGATTATAACAAAAAATATCAATATCAAAAGAAACAATTTCGTTATTAACACCTAATGAAAAAGAAGCATTTAAAACATAATATTGATAGGTATCTAGAGATGAAAAATAGCCAAAAGAAAATTTATATTGATCATCTTCAAATTTATATTCGGCGTCTTTATTAACATTTTTCTTTAAATAATTAATAAGTCCATTTAATAAACCTTCGGTACCATATAATGTATCTTCTTCATAACCTAATAAATTTTGATAAATCATTTGTACTTTATCATATTGATCATAAGGTTTAGAAATATTTCCTTCGTTATCTTTTTTGACTGCTACTATAGAATGAGTGTCATCCTCCATTAAATACATGTCAAAAGGATTATTGCTCCAATCATAATCAACAAAGTGTAATACATCACCATTTTTATCTTTTCCGAATTCAAAAGGCATTTCTTTTATAGAAGGATCACTATAAGAATTTGTTTCTTCAAGTGTAACTACACCACTAGCTATCGAGTTGGCTTTATTTACTGCACTTTTAGCAACATTTTCTAATTCTTCCAAAGTTAATTTTGATTCTTCTGAACTAGAAGAAGTATTTGATGTAATACTTGATGATGTGTTTGATTCTTCTAAAGTGGAAGAAACTGAAGATGTATTACTTGATTCTATACTTAACGATGAAGAAGTTGTTTCTCCACAAGATAAGAGTAAAGACCCAAGTGTAAATATAAATAATAATTTTGCTTTTTTCATAACAAATTGACCCCATTATTTTTGATTGCTATGCTTTAAAATATTTTAATTAATAATTTTTTATGACCTCCTTGAATTTTTTATAAAAAAACGATATTCATAAAATTGCTTATAAAATAATTGCTTTGAATTTCGTTTTTAATAAATTTGGAGATATTATATCATAAAATAGAATTGTTTCAATAAATTTTTTAATAATATTAAACTATATTTAATTGTTAGTTTTATTTATTATATATAAAAATGTTTTATTTATATTCATTTATTTAATAATTAATTCGATTAATGATTAATGGAATTATAAAAAAATAATTACTAGCTAAGAAATTGTTATAGGAAAAATTATTATTAATTGTTGCATTTAATTATTTAATTAATAGGCAAAATATTGGATATTGAAGAAGTAACTTATATTGTGTA
>FR889394.1:9216-10495 GCA_000432895.1 Firmicutes bacterium CAG:449
GGCTAATCATGATTTCGCAAAATGCTTATTTGCACTCGTTATGTAAAATCAATTTATATTTTAGAGGAAAAAATCGGTTTTGTCAATAGTGATTGAAAGGGTAGTATATGGAAACAATAAAAAAATTTAAGCTTGGTCTTGATATTGGAACCAATTCTGTTGGTTATGCTTTATTAGATGAAAATAATAAAGTTGTTAGGAAAAATGGACATTCTTTTTGGGGAGTAAGAATGTTTGAGGAATCGAGTGATGCTAAATCAAGGAGAAATTATAGAAGTAATAGAAGAAGGCTTCAAAGAAGAAAACAAAGAATTGTTCTTTTGCAGAAACTTTTTAATGAAGAAATAAAAAAAGTTGATAAAAATTTCTTTATTAGATTAAATGATTCATTTTATAAAGTAGAAGATAAGCATCTACATAATACTTATAATTTATTTGCAGATAAAAATTATTCTGATTATGATTTTTTTAAACAATTTCCAACAATATATCATCTTCGAAAATATTTAATGGAAACTAAACAGAAAGTTGATATTAGGTTTTTATATTTAGCAATTGCACATATTTTAAAATATCGTGGTAATTTTTTATCTTCAGGTGAGGAATTTAAACAATCGGATTTTTCTATGATTAGAGTAAAACTTGAAGATATAAATAGTACTTTGGTTGATTTATCGCAAAATTTTTCAGAAAACGAAAATTATGATGAAGAATATTTTGAAAGAATAGATATTAATCAAAATAATTTCTTTGATGATTTGAAAAAGTGCATGGTAGAAGAAAAAGGGCTTAATAATAAAAAAAAGAAATTATTAACTTTGTTTAATGTTGGCAAAAAAACATTGGTTAATGAATTTGTTATTCCTCTTATTGCAGGATCAACAATTAATTTGAGTAATATATCTATAATAAAAAATGAAAAGTATGAAAAAGTTGAAGTTTCTTTAGATAGTGAAGATTTAGAAGCAAAGCAAAATGATGCTTGTACAATAATTAAAGAATTATCACCGATTTTGTGTAAAATTGAATTGTTAAAGGAAGTATTCGATTATTATTATGTTTTAAAAATTTTAAAAGGTGTTCCAACTATTTCTGATGCAATGGTAAAGATATATGATGATCATCAACAAGATTTAATTAGATTAAAGAAATTAATAAAAAAATATAAACCAGAAATTTATTCTAAAATGTTTAGAGAACTTGTAGAGGAGGATAAGGAAAAGAAGAAAAATAAGATAATAATGAATTATCCAAGATATGTCGGTTACAACAAAGTTGG
>FR889395.1:0-6792 GCA_000432895.1 Firmicutes bacterium CAG:449
AAACTAAATAATAAACCAACCCCTAATAAAATAAAGAGATAACCAATAAAATTACTTCTAAATGTAGCATCTTCGTTATCAATAAAAACTAAATACATTCCAAGTAAACTAGAAAATACACATAGTAAAATCATCCAATAAAATTTAGATAATCTTGCAGATAAAAAATCAATAAACTTATGTTCATAGTTCATTGAAAACTTGATTTTAAATTCCATATTATTAATATTTATGAGAACTTTCTACATTAATCACAAAAAAGACAATTCCACCTGCTGGTAATTTAACTGGAACCACTGGCATACCCACCCCTGCTTGATTAAAAGAAGTAACAAGTCTTTCTCCAGCATGAGTTTTCAAGATTTTTTTAACTTCATCTAATTTTTCATCTTCCACACCAATCATAATTGTTTTACTTTTTTTCTTTAAAAATCCACCTGAAGAATTTAATAAAGTTACATAGTAACCATGGTCATTTAAATCTTTTACAACATCTGGATAATCATCACCTTGTAAAACTGCAATTACAAGTTTTTTATAATTCATATTCATAGAAATTGTCCTCCCAATAAAATAATTATAAATAGTAATTTTAATAAAATCAATATGCGAAATTTTCACTGATGATTTTATGTTAATTAAATAATTAAATGTAATAAAATCATGTATCATTCATATAATTATTTACTTTTTTAATATCCTTATTTCATCAATTATCTTACTTAACATGTTGCTTAAAAATAAAAAGAGTTAGTTTTAAACCAACCCCTATTTATCAAATTTAACAACTTCTAATCTATTTGAAGGAATATCTTTTCTTCCTTCTTTAGCTTGATCTTTACCATTTAATTTAACTAAATCACCAGTAAAACCAACATTAATTTTAACTAAAGATGTACCTACTCCATAAATATCAACTGGAGTATGATGATCTTCAAAATCTTTAATTTTTTTAGCATCAAAGCCTGAAGAAACAATAATTTTAACATAGTTAAATCCTTCATCATCAAGAGCTTTTCTTAAAGCAAAGATTAATTCTTTACAAACACCATGCGGATCAAATCCACTTGTATCTTTATCATCAAAATAATGATCAATTAAAGCTTTTGAAGTATCCACTCTTACTGCACGTAATTTATCTTTTAAATGACGAGCAATCATTAATGAATCATTAACCACATTATTATGATAATCAATTAAAGCAGTAACTTTTTCTTCAGGGAAAGTTTTTAAATAAAAATCAGCAGCTTTACAAATATCTCCATCACAAATTTGAATTAAAGCATGTGGCATTGTACCTAAGCCTTTTCCACCCCACCATGCACCCATTGCATCAGTTGAATCCGCTTTTAATCCTGCTACATAACTAGCATATCCATCACCAATTTGTGTATTATATTCATCTTGACGATCTGCCATATTAATAATACCTTTACCATTTAAAACTTTCATAACACGATATGTATTTGTACATACTGATGATCTTCTTGCTAAAATACCATCTATCATCGATTCAAGGAAACCAAAGTTTTCATATTTACCAGTAATTTTTAAAGCAGGTTCACCATAATTAATAATATCACCATCATTTAAAGCTTCAATTTTTAATGTTTCTGGTTCAACAGCAAATTCATGAATTAAAGCAATACACTCATCAAGTCCACAAACCATTACATCATCTTCTCTTTGAAAGAATTGCATAGTAACAATTTGATTAGGAATATTTTCTATAACAATTTTTCTTGTTTTTAAAAAGTAATTTGCAGTAAAAAAACCTTCTTTTAATCTTGGATCAAAATTAAAAGTTTTATTAGTTAATCTTTTAATTAATCCTTTTTCTTTCATTTCAATTTCATTCATTATTATACTCCTTTACTAATATAGAAATTTTGTCCTACTTTTGCTTCGTTTTCTTCTAAATAAACAATATCATTAGAAGAAGATATTTTTAAATCTTTAAACGAACAAATTTTATTAATTTTTGAATCAACTTTAATAACACATAATTTATTAATGTCATAATTATTATCATCGAGAATAATAATTTCATTATTTAAATCAATCTTAACTTTTCCTAATTCTTTTTCAATAATTTTACCCACTAAAAAGATTGTATTTTCTTCAATAGCAACTTGATATTTAGTTAATTTATCATTAATTATTTTAAGTAATAAAGATGGTAAAGAATAAATTTGACCAATTCCTTTAATTTTACAAATAGAAGAAATATTAAAATAATTAATACCAATTAAATCTTTATCATGGTAAATTAAAACAATATCATTATCTTTGATATAAGAAGTAGGTATTTTATTTTCATCAATAACAATTAATAAAACATCGCCTAAAGATTTGTAGTTATAATAAAAATTTGCTTTCATTTTCTTGCTACTATTCTTTTAATCGTGGTATTTAAACCTCTAAATTTCTTTTCGTATTCAGTCATTTTATCATCTTCATCTAGATTTTGGTAATCATAAGTAATACTTTCTACGACAAATTTAGATTCTTTAAAATATTCAACTGAATCATTAAATAACAAATCATTATCAGTTTTAAAAATCACTTTCCCATTATTTTTTAAGACTTCATAATATTCATTTAAAATTGTTGGATATGTTAGTCTCCTTTTATGTTGACGTTTTTTTGGCCATGGATCAGAAAAATTTAAATAGATATAGTCAAAGCGATCTTTACCCATTTTTTCAAAAAGATAATGAACATCCATATTTACTAATAAGACATTTTTGACTTCATTTTCTAACAATTTTTTTCCAGCAATTGCAAGAGCCATCCCAGAAATTTCTACGCCTAAGAAATATACATTAGGATTAGCTAAAGCCATTTGTAAAATAAAATCGCCTCTTCCCACGCCAATTTCTAATCTTAAATTTTCATGATTAATAAAAGAAATAAATTCTTCATCAATATTATCTTTATTTTTAATTAAATGTGTATTTTCTTGTAAAAATTGATCTCCCCACTTACGATGTCTTAATCTCATAAGCTCTCCTTTGCTAATTCACCTAAAGACATAATAGCTTTAGCATAGATTGAAATAGATTTTCTTAAATCATCAAGATGAATCTTTTCATTAGCTTCGTGAATATGATCTTCTCTATTAGGAAAATGAGAACCAAAAGCTACAGTATTTTTACTTTCTTTAGCGTATGTTCCTCCTCCAATAGCCATTGGTTTAGAAACATAATCGTGAGTTTCTTCTTGATAACATTTTAAAAGTGTTTGAATCATTTTTGATTCTGGATTAAATAATAAATAATCACTAGTTCCTTGATAAATAATTTTGCCTAAAGATAATGAATCTAATTTTTTACAAACTTCTAAAGCATTAACACCATCAGGATATCTAAAATTAACTGAATATCTTAAAACACCATTTCTATAAGAAATTAAACCAACATTATAAGTGGTATCATGCAATAATTTACTTTCATAATAAACACCTAAAGATTTTCCAGTACCATCTAAATAACCATCTGCAGTTAAAACAAGTTTACGATAATTATATTTTAAACCTAAATATTTAATTAAATGTAAACCAGCATTAATACCTAAACTTGGCAAAGAACCATGGCTAGCTTTACCATAGAAAGTTAAATCATTACCATTTAAAGTGTATTTTAAATTATTTTCTAAACAATAATTTTTAATACTTGTTTCATCGATACAATTTTCACAACTAAATTTTGCACTTGCTTCATCGATGACTGAATTAATTACTACTCCCCCAGATAAAGATATAATTTCTTTAATATCAATTTGTAATTCAACTGAATAAGTTGCAATAGCTTTTTCTCCATAAATTAAAGGGAAATCACCATCAGGAGTAAAACCATAACTAGGATATGGTTTTCTTAATTTATGAAAATAATATTCTAAGCATTTCGAACCACTTTCTTCATTTCCACCGATAACCAAATTAACTTTATAACCATTAATTAAATTATAATCTTTCAATAATTTTAAAGCATAATAACTTGCTATCGCGGGTCCTTTATCATCAGAAGTACCTCTTCCATACATAATATCATCTTCGATAGTGCCACTAAAAGGTGGAAATTTCCATTTACCAGAAACAGGTACCACATCGCAATGTGCATAAATAGAAATCAATGGTCCACTTCCATAACTAATTTCTGTACAATAGCCATTACATCTATCAACAGTGAAACCATCTTTTTCAGCAAGTAAAGCAATATATTCTAAAGCAGAATGAACTCCTTCACCAAATGGAGCAAGTTTAGAAATAGTTTTTTCATCATAAACTGAATTAATTTTAATCCAATTTTGTAATGATACAATTGCTAAATCATAATATTTTTGTGCTAATTCATTTATTTCCATAATTTACTACTTAACTTCCTTCCCAATTAAATTCTTTTCTCCATTAACAAAAGATTTATAATCCATTTTTTTCTTACCTTGTTTTTGAACAATTTCTAAAGAAATAATTCCATCATTTCTTCCAATCCACAATCCATTTTTATCAGCTTTAATTATGGTATTATTTTTTCCATTACCTTCTAATAATTTTGCTTGATAAATTTTAAAAATTTGTTCATCTAAATAAACAAAACCACCTGGGGTTTCACTTAATGCACGAATTTGATTAATAACATCTTTTGATGATTTAGTTAAATCAAGATGTTCTTCTTCTTTAGTGATTTTTTTACAATAAGTTACTTCATCTTCATTTTGCTTAACTCTTTTTTCTTGATGAAGAACAATTAAAGGTATAATTTGCTTTAAACAATCTAATCCACATTCAGCAATCTTTTGAGAAGTTGAAGTATAATTATCATCAATTGATAAATTAAATTCTTTTTGTAAAAGCATATCTCCAGCATCCATTTTATCAATCATTTCAATAATAGTTACACCTGTTTTACTATCGCCATTTAATAATGATTGCTGAATTGGTGAAGCTCCTCGATATTTAGGTAATAATGATCCATGTACATTAATACAACCTAAACGAGGAATACTAAGTAATTCATTAGGTAAAATTTGTCCATATGCACAAGTCACAATTAAATCAGGTTTTAAATCACTAACAAAAGAATAATCTAAACGAATTTTATGTGGCTGAAAACAAGGTATACCATATTTAGTTGCTACCTTTTTAGTGGGAACCATTTCAATTTTTCTATTTCTTCCAATCGGTTTATCTTCTTGAGAAACTAATCCAACAATATTAAATCCTGCTAAAATTAGTCCTTCTAAAACATAACTAGATAATTCTGGGGTTCCCATATATAAAATACGTATTTGTTCCATTTATCTCGCCTCAAAATAATCTTAAACGATTAAAATGATTTTTGCAATTTCAATTAAGTATTAAGGTAATAAAATTCCGCAAAAGAAGAGATAATTTTTGAAATTAAATTTATAAAGAAAGAAACAAGTGATTTAATTAAATTAGATAAACCACTAATAATTTTTACAAACACATTACTATTTTCATTTACTACAATGTTATCATTAATATAACCATCTTCTTTTGTTTCATCATTTTCAATAATTTCCACGATTTCTTGAACTGAAGAAGTTTGTTGATTATTACTACTAACATTAAATAATATTGAAGCAATAATTAAAATCAATAAAAACAATAAACCTTTTTTTAATAAGTTAAACATAAAATATCTCCTACTGACATTATAAATAGAGATTTAGTCTAATCATGTAGAATTAAGAAAAGATATAATTAAAAATTTTTGATAAATTTAAACTAATATTTTTGACTCTTAATTCACTATCTTTAGAAGTTAAAATTAAATCATTACTCAATTGATTAATAAAATAATCTTTATTAATTTTGTTAACCTTATGATATTCAATTCTTGATAATATATTTTCGACAATTGTTTGATACATTATCGCCATAGAAACTCCAATAGCAATTAAAGGTACCCCTAAATATTTTGAATTTAAACTTTTTCTAAAATTTTTAATACCAGAACCAGGAATAATTTCGGTATCAGTTACTTGAATAACTTTAAATAANNTTACTTGAATAACTTTAAATAAACGATCAATATTTCTTGTGGCTAATGAATCAAAAACAATTACTAAATCAAAATGAAACTTATCCACTAATGATTTAATAATACTTGCCGATTCTAAGCCAGTTGTTTTCATAACTCCTGGAATAATACAACTAATCTTACTTGAAACATCATCTAAATACGAATTGGCATTTATTTTTTTAATTGTTTCAGGACCTAACGCATCACTAGAAAAATCATCATTACCTAATCCTACCATTAAAACATGATGAGGTTTATTTTTAGAATATTTATTAATCAAATTTTTAATATAATCACTAATAATTTTTATTTTATTATTAGTAAGTTCTTTTTCATCTAAATCTTTAATTTCAAAAGAAAGATAATTTCCTTTTTTATGAAAACGATTTGTTTTAACTTCAATTTTTTTAATTTTCAAATTATTAAAATTTTTTTCTTCAATTAAAATATCTTTTTCATCTTTATAAGGTAGTTCATCAGCAAAATCATAACATTTATTATTTTTCATAATTATATTTTGTGAAAAAAGTAGAAAATTTATACAAAAAGACGTGTTTTGCTAAATTATTTATTGAAACAATTTTTTTTGTATGATATTATTCTTAAGGTACGAAAGAGGTGACACAAATGGCAAACATTAAATCACAAATCAAAAGAATTAAAACAAACGAAAAAGCAAGACTCGCAAATGCTAGTTTTAAATCTAGTATGAGAACTTCAATCAAGGCAGTTGAAGCAGCTT
>FR889395.1:6862-10399 GCA_000432895.1 Firmicutes bacterium CAG:449
CTTTCTCTAAAATTGATAAATCAGTTTCAAGAGGAATTCAACATAGAAATACTGCTGCTAGACAAAAATCTCGTCTTGCTGCATTAATTGCTTCTATGAAGTAATAATTTTGATAAATTCTTGTAGATGTGAATTTTCACATCTTTTTTTATGAAAAAATACTATTTTTCAATAGTATCTTTTCGATAAATCAAATATTTATCATCTTTTAAATTTTTAAAAGTCTTTAAACCTCTTTTATAACAAAACATAACTCCACTTTGTTCATTAATTGAATCTAAATATGCTTTAATCTGTTTATTAACAACCATAAGTTGCTCTGTATCTTTATATTTATTAGAAATAACTAATAAAAAATGGACACAATTTACATCATTATAAGTTTTTATTCCCGCTCTTACTTCTTCTACAAATGAATATTTTTGCATTAAAGAATTAATTTCATTAATCACTTCTTGATTATGATATTCTATTAATTTATCTTTTTCTAATAAATTATAAACTAAAGCACTATCTTTCGCATTATCAATAATTTTAGTTTGAATATTTCTAATGTTATTTCTTCCTTCTTCATCACCAATACACATATAATAATTTCCAAGTAACATCAATGCTTGTACTTGATAAAAAGATTGTTTACTTTCAATTACTTTTTGAAAATAAGGAATGCATTCACTAGAAAAATTATTACAAAAAATAGTTCCTAAAGCAAAATTAACAACAACATTATCTTCATTCTCAGCATATAATTTTTGAGCAATAAGAAGAGCGTTATCATCATCTTCAAAACTCATTGCTTGCGATAATAAATCTAATAATTCATTAGTATTCTTTTTTTGATAATTAGCAATTTGCTTTTGATATTCATCATATTTTAAACAAAAATCATTTTTTATTTTTAATTTAGCGATTCTTTTATTTAAGACATTAAATTCATTAGTAATATCTTCATCAAAACAATGATTTTCTTTCAAAGAAATATCTAATTCACCTTGATAAAATTTTTCTCTTCTTTCTTTAACATTTGGATGAGTACTCACTCTTTCTTTTAAATGTTTTTTAGAAGCCAAATCAATAAAATCAATGTTTTTCATATAATATTTATAAATATCTTGATAATATGCTTCAGCGTCTTCTATAGACCACTTTCCATTTTTAAAAACATTATAATTAATACTTGTTCTCATTCTTTGATTAAATAAACTTAAACCAAATATTTTTACATTTGCTAAAGCATATTCTTTATTTAAAGATTTACTTAAAACAAAATCGTCGGCTTTATTTTCATAATATTGAGTTGATAATGTTTCTAATAGAAGAGTTTCGTCGCTAACTTTAAAAAGTAAAGGACAAAGAAGATATTCTAAACCTTCTGAAGCAAAACGCTCAAAAAACAATTTATATTTAGTTAATTTTATTAAATATTTAGTATCTTCATTTTTATAATGAGCAATTTCATGATAAATAATAGATTTTAATTCATCTAAAGATAAATACTTTAAAAGTAAATCACCAACTAAAAATACTAATTGATTTTTATTTTCACTAATTCCACATTCCACACTAAATAAAGTTAAAGAAATATGATATTTTTTATCAATTTGTTCTTCTTTTAAAATGTTTTTAATAAATTCATCTAAATTTTTATGATTTGTTTGTTTATTATATGTAATAAATGAAAAATTAATAACAAAAACAATAAATATAATTATCCAAGCCCATACAACAATTACACCCGCAAAACCGGCTAAAAATGCAAATTGTTCTTGTCCAATAATAGTAGGAAAAATAAAACCAGAATAAATAATTCCTATTAATATTAAAAGATAATTAATGACTAAATATATTACACATTTTTTATATAATTTTAATATTTTATCACGGACTTGATCTTGGTTTTCATTAACCCATTTTTTCTTTTCTTCAATTAAATTTAGTTGTTCTTGCGCTTTTAAAAGTTCGATTTTTCTCTTAATTTTCGATGAATAAACTATATTAAAAATAGATACACTGATTAATATCATACTAAAAACAATGTATCCATATGCATAATTGATATTTGCATTTCTTCCTAACAAAAAACTAATAGCAAATAGTCCACCTACAAATACAAGTGATAATATTGCATCTAGCAATATCATTAAAACATTATATTTCTTATACATCTTTTTACTCCTTCATATGATTATTTAGCAATATCATTAAAATTAATTAAAAACAATTCAAAAGCATAATATGGATCTTTATTACCACTTTTTATTTGATAATCTAAATCAAATAAATACTCTTGCACTTTTAAAACTTGATTATATTTAATATTAAATGTGGTTTTTAAAGTTCGATCCACACGATATGGTTTAGTTTGCAAAATATCCGCGATTTTTGCATTATTATATCCTAAAGAAATTAAATATTTAACTTCTAACATAAATCTAAATTGCGAAGCAATTAAAGCAATTAACCTAACTGGTTCTTCTTTGTTAATTCTTAAATCATAATATATTTTTAAAGCCTTATTAATTTTATTATTAATTAAAGCATCAACAATATTAAAAGCATTATCTTCTAATCTTAAAGAAACCATGATTTTTACATCATCAATATTTATTTCATTTTTATATAAACATAATTTATTAGCTTCATTAGTAAATTTAGCGACATCATCACCACATCGATGAACTAATTCTTCTAAAGCATTTTCGTTAATTTTTACACCTTTTTTAACAAAAATAGAATTTCCCATACTCATTAACATGTTTTCTGTTAAAACTTCTTGAGAAATTATTTTACCATGCTCTTTAATGGCTTTATAAACTTCATTTTTAGTATCAACATTTTTAGCCTCTAAAAAGAAAATTAAATCAGTATGCTCACTAGGATTATTAATGTATTTAACTAATTTATCATAATCTTGATCTTTATCTAAAGATGTTTTTTCTTTTTCAGAAGATAAATAATATGGTTCACTAACAACCAGAACTTTATGTGATGACATTAATGGTAAACTCATCGCATCAAATACAATATCTTGCACTAAGACTAATCTAGAAGAAACTTTTTCAAAATTAAAATCATTTATTTCTTCCCCATTAAGACATTTACTAATTAAATTCTTTAAAGTTTTTTTAATAACTGGTAACTGAAATCCGTAAATCAAATATATCATATTTAATATTATAGTCTATTCAAAATTAGGAATCAAATTTCTTCTTTTAAAATTTATAAATGATGCTTCCTTCTTTGTCAGTTCTTCTAATTTAAATGTTTAAATCATTTAAATAAGTTAACACTATTTTATCTGGGTGATGGTAATGATTATTTTTTCCTACTGAAATAATTGCTTCTTGAGGATTAATATATTTTAAAAATTCATATGAAGAACTAGTTTTTGACCCATGATGACCAACTTTAAGAATATCAATATCAAGTGAAGGATAATCATTCATTATTTTCTTTTCAATACTAGTCGGAGCATCTCCCATAAATAAAAAATTAGTATTAAAAAAAGAAAAATAAATAACTGAAGAATTTTCATTT
>FR889396.1:0-1522 GCA_000432895.1 Firmicutes bacterium CAG:449
CTTGAAACTATAAAAAAATTACCTCCAATGTATTTTACAAATATTACTGGTGGCGAACCTTTTATTAGACAAGATTTACCAGATATTGTTAGAGAATTATATAAAAAGTCTGATCGTATAGTTATTTCAACAAATGGTTTTTTTACTGATAGAATTATAAAGTTATGTGAAGAATTTCCTAATGTTGGAATTCGTATTTCAATTGAAGGCTTAGAACAAACTAATAATGAAATTAGAGGTTTACCTGATGGATTTAATCGTGGATATACTACTTTAAAAAAATTGGTAGAAATGAAACATCCTGATGTAGGATTTGGCATGACAGTCCAAGATAAAAATGCTCCTGATTTAGTTGATGTATATAAAAAGAGCGAAGAATTAGGAATGGAATTTGCGACTGCTTCATTACATAATTCATTTTACTTTGTTGAAGCTAAGAATATTATTCATGATAGATTAATGGTTGCACAAAATTTTGAAGATTTAATTAATGAATTATTAAAATCAAATTCACCAAAAAAATGGTTTAGAGCGTATTTTAATCATGGTCTTATTAACTATATTTTTGGTCAAAAAAGATTATTGCCATGCGATATGTCATTTGATACATTCTTTATTGATCCATATGGTGATGTTATGCCATGTAATGGTACAAAAGAAAAAGAAGTAATGGGAAATTTAAATGATAAAACATGGGATGAAGTTTGGAATTCAAAACAAGCTGATGATGTAAGAAGTAAAGTTAGATGTTGTGATAGAAATTGTTGGATGATTGGATCTGTTTCACCAGCAATGCATAAATATATTTTTAAACCATTATGGTGGGTTATTAGACATAAATTCTTTAGATTCTTTAAGAAAAAGAAATATTCAATGTATGAATTGAAAATTGTTAGAGATTATAAAGAAGGAAAAGTCACAAAAGAAGAATTAGATAAATTATCTACATGTGATATGCATTGTGTCATTGATAATGGTTTATCTAATGCTTCAAAAGAACAATTAAAAACAATGTCTGGAGAAGATATTGTTAATAATGATGTAAGCAAACAAGGGTATGAAAAAACAAAATAAGAGGATATATGAAATTAAATACGAAATCTTTAAGAACTTTTTTTCTTGTTTTTATTATTTTATTTTTATTATTACAAAAAATATTTCTTCAAAATAACAATTTACAATTTTTAAGTTATGTTGATGAGATTATTACTATTCTTATGTTTTTTTTCTTACTTATTAATTTTAAATATTTTTCTTTGGAAATAAAAAGAAATAAAATATCAAAAAATATATTTTTTCTATTTGTTTTTTCTACAGTTATAGGAGTAATCTCTTTTTTGATATATAAAAAAAATAGTACGAAAGCTTTTTTTATAGATTTTTTCTCATGTTCTAGATTTATTATTATTTATTTTTTTACGAAAATATATTCTAAATTATTTAAAATAGAATTTAGTACTGAAAAAATTAATACTTTTTTGAGAATATTGTCATATTGTTTATTTGCTTTATTTATATTAGA
>FR889396.1:1596-2582 GCA_000432895.1 Firmicutes bacterium CAG:449
TTCATACCAATTGTTTTTTATTCATCCATCACAAATGTCAATATTCTGTATAGCTTTAATTTCTACACTTATCTGTGGATTAAATAAAAACAAAAAAAACATATTTCCAATTATTATGCTTATAATCATTTGCTTATTTAGTCTTAGAATGGCTTCTATTGCTTATTTAATTATTGTTTTACTAATGTTGATTCTATATAAAAAAAATAATAATGTTAGCACTAAATGGATTACATTTTTTATAATTGGTGTAGTTGCTATATATATAGGAGTTGATCAATTTAAATATTATTACTCATCATCAAATGATGGCGTAAGAAATGTTATGACAAAAGATGCTATAAATATTGCATTATCTAATTTTCCTTTTGGATATGGATTTGGATCATTTGGAACATTTGCGGCAATGGATTATGGTAGTAGTGTATATTCTGAATTACACTATTATACAAAATTATATGGTTTTGAAAGATTTGGATGTGATTCGTTTATAGCCTGTATTTTTGGTCAATTCGGATTATTTGGAGGAATTAGTTATATAATAATTTTATTTTCTTTAGAAATAAAAGCATTAAAAATAATTGATAAAAAGAAATCAATTGCTTTAATTGGTTTAGCATCATATTTTTTAATTTCGATGTTTGCATCAACTGATATTTTTAATCCAAATTTTTTGCCTTTAATAATGATTTTTGCTCTTATTGAAAATGATGATTATTTAGAATTGAATAAAAAAATTTATGAAAAACAAGTTATCTAAAAATATTATTTATCAAATACTTTATCAAATTATTGTATTATTCGTACCACTCATCCTTAACCCATATTTAGTGAAAAAATTAGGGGTTGAATCTATTGGAACATATACTGTGATTTTTACAATTGTTAATTATTTTGTTCTTTTTGAAAATTTAGGTATTGAACATTATGGAAATAGATGTATTGCAATTAATAAAGATAATTCGGATAATTTAAATAAATGTTTT
>FR889397.1:0-1119 GCA_000432895.1 Firmicutes bacterium CAG:449
ATATTTAAATATAGGTGATGTGCTATGAATTTGTTTGAAAAATTACCCGATAATTTCTTTTCTATTTTGTCAAGTAGAAATAAAAATATATATGGTGTTGCCCTTGTAACATTATATGATGCTTTAACAATGTATCGAACTAGAATTAGAAAATCTGATTATCTTGATTTATTAAAATCTAGATCTGGAGAAGATGTTGTTAAATTAACTTTTGATGATGAAGATGAAATTGAGTTTGAAAGTTTAGAACCAACTCTTGCTAATAAAGCAAACTTCATTGTTAAAAGATTAATTGAAACTGGTTGGATTTATATCGATTATGATGTTAAATCAGGTACTGAATATATTTTACTTCCTTCTTATTCAATTAATATGTTGAAGTTAATTTATCAATTTGCTGATGATTCTTCAACTCATTATGTTTCTTATGTTCATACAACATATTCTGATTTAAAAATGGAAGATGATTTACAAGATGAATCAATGTATCGTACTTTAGATAATGCTTATAATAATACTCAAAGTTTGGAAATTGAAGTTACTAAACTTGATCATTCAATTAAGGTTTTTAATCGTCAACTTAATGATATTTTTGAACCAAACGAAGTTTTAAGACAACATTTTGATATTTGTCGTGAAGATGTAGTGGATCCAATTTATCACCCTTTAAAAACACATGATTCCATTACTTTATATCATGGACCGATTTCAGCAATCTTAAAAAAGTGGTTAACTTTTGATGATGTACGTGAAAAAATTGTTGAACAATGTTTAAGAGAAAATCATGCTGTTAGAAATCATGATGAAGCCGAAAATGATGTTGTAAAAAAAATAAATTATATTCAAGATGTTTATTATCGTTTATCTAATGAAATAAATAAAATTGATAAAACTCAAACTGATTATATTAAAGCATCAACTGAAAAAGTTATTTTCTTAAATAATAGAGATAAATCAATTAAAGGTAAACTTGAAAAAATTCTTTCAGTTTTAGCAAGAAATATTAACGGCTCAGCAGAAGCTAATAAAGATTTTCCAAATATAACTAAAAGCATTGTTAATTCAGTTAAATTATATCAACAAGGATATATTGATAATGAATCAATAACAAAACCATAT
>FR889397.1:1136-4819 GCA_000432895.1 Firmicutes bacterium CAG:449
AACCATATAAAAGACAAACGAAAATATATTCTGATCCGTTACCAATTGATGAATTTGGACATACTTTTGATGATAATACCATCAATGTTCTTCTTGGCGAAAATAGAAAATACTCTGATGAAAATGTTATGGAATTTATGTCTAAAAACTTTGGCGATAGAGATAAAATTACTGCTGAAGATATAAAGATCAATCAAGTTGAGGATTTTATTTTCTTAATCCTTGCAAGTATTAAATCAACTTCAAGAGTTTCATTCTACGATTTGCATCGTGATGAAGATAAATTAGATATTACAATAGAAAAAAATGATAATTATGTTGTGCCTAATTTTGAATATATAAAGAAAGGTGAATAATATGTTTGATGAAAGATATGATCAATTAAGAAATTCTGAAAAAGAAGAATTTGCTCATTGCGTTAATACATTGATGTTGAAATCTTTTATTTTGCGTACTTATTATGATCGTAATGCGAAAATGATGAGATCAAGTAAAGAGTATGCTTTTATTGAAAGAAATTTTGATTTAGTAAGTGATTATTTACATTATTCAGGATGGATTGTTTCAAAAGATTCTCGTCGAGGAGTTATTTCAATTAGTAATGAATATGAAGAGAATCATATTAGAATGGATTTAATTACTTCGATTATGATATATGGACTTCGTTATGTTTATGAAAATCAAAGACAAGAAGATTCCTTATCTCAAGAAGTATTCTTTACTTCTAGTGAATTAATTCAAACTTTAATGAATTTAAGATTAATTAGGCAAGATAAAAGACCAAGTTATGCATCTTTAGGATCTTGTTATAGATTTTTAGAAGCACATAATATAATTACTCGTATTTCTGGTGATTTCAAAGAAAGAAGTTTACAATTTTATATTATGCCTTCCATTTTATTTGTAATTGATAATGAAATGATTGCTTCAATTTATCAAGAAATTGAACAATTACCTGATGATGAAGACGTTGAATAGGGGGCAATATGAAATTATTAAAGAAGTTAAGATTAATTAATTGGCACTATTTTTTAAATTCTAAAGTTGATTTTGGTAAAATTAACTTTTTAACAGGAGAAAATGCCGCAGGTAAATCGACACTTATTGATGCTATGCAAGTTGTTTTACTTGGTGATACATCGGGAAGAACTTTTAATAAAGCCGCGAATGAAAAGGCGGGAAGAACTTTAAAAGGATACTTAAGAGGTGAAGTTGGTGATAATGAAGATGGTACAACTAAATTCTTAAGAAATGGTCGTTTTACTTCTTATATTGCAATGGAATTTTTTGATGATGTTCTTAATAGTTCATTTACTATTGGTATTGTATTTGATGTATATGATGATGGTAGTGAAGAACATAAGTTTTTCTTTTTAAATGATGGTTTTCCAGAAAATGATTTCTGTCAATTAAATGTTCCAATGTCACAAAAACAACTTTTAGAATTCTTTAATTTAAATTATAAAAAGAATGATTTCATGTTCTGTGATACAAACATGCAATATCAAAACATGTTAAAAGAAAAATTTGGTAACTTAAAAGATAAATATTTTTCTTTATTTAAAAAAGCTGTTTCATTTATACCTATTACTAATATTGAACAATTTATCACTGAATATGTTTGTGATGTTCCAAATGAAATTAATATTGAATCAATGAAAGCAAATATTGGTGCATATGAAAGATTAAAACTCGAAGCTGATGATATGGAAGTAAAAATCAAATCATTAGAAGAAATTTCTCGTATTTACCAAGAAATATTAGATCGTCGAAATGAACAAAAATTAGCAAGCTATATTTCTAAAAGAATTTCTTATCAATTTAATTTAAATCGTATTAATGATTTACAAAATGATATTCAAGTAAATGAAAACAGAATTAATGAAATTGATAATGCTTTAATTGAAATTGAAGCAAATTTAAATGAATTTAATTTAACAAAAGAAAAATTAATTGGTTATAAAGTTTCTTCTGATTCATATAAAATGGTTGCGGATATGCAAAAAACATATGAGGATCAAAAAAGAAATATTGAATCCATTGAAACAAAAGTTAATTCTTTATATTCACGTTTATGTGGTACAATTGATAATTTTGATAATACTGCCAATAAAATATCAATTATTTGTGAAGAAATAGCTAAATTTGATCTTGATGAAGATATTTTATCAACTTGCGAAGATTTAAAAACATCCTCAACAAATGTTAAAGAAGTTTGCAAAGAATTTAAACATCAATTAACAAATAAAAATGATTTATCGATTGAAGGATTTACTGCGTTTGCTCAAGGTATTTCTTCTTTCCATTTAGTGGTTACTGAATCTTTAGGTTTAATTAAAACTAGACTTGCTAACTATATTAGTTCTTACACTCAAAAGAAACAACAAATTTCTGGTGGAGCTGGGAAAGCTTATGATTATAATTTTATTCAAGTTAAAAATCAACTTGCTCATGCTTTAGAAGATCATTTCCATGAAAAAGTCGAAGTTAAAATTTATGCAGATTTAGTGGATATTAAGTCTCAAAAATGGGTTAAAGCGATTGAAGGATTTATTGCAAGTCAAAAGCTTAATATGTTTGTTGAAGATAAATATTATCAAACTGCGAATAAAATTTTACCTGAAATCATGCGTAGAAACCGTTACTATAGAACTGGTTTAGTCGATAGCGCAAAATTATATGAACAACATTTTTCTCGTGATCCAAATTCTGTAGCTGAAGAGATTATTACAAATCACCAAGGTGCAAGGGATTATACAAATTTCTTACTTGGTAGAATTATTAAATGTGATACTTTTATAGAAGCTAGAGAATCAGGAAGAGGATTATGTCCAGATTGTACTGGGTATCGTAACTTTGCTTCATTTGTTATTCCAGAAGCAAATTATACTTACTCATTAATTGGTAGACAAATGTCTTCAGAAAGTAAGAAAGAAAGAGAATTACAACTTCAACATGAAGCTAGAATTATTGATACTTTAAGAACTCTTGTTGATACTTTAACTTACGCAGGTCGAATTGAAGTTATGTCAACTAGTGAAGTTGATAGTTTAAAACAAATTATTGAAGAAGGGGCAATTTTACCTCAATTAAAGAATAATTTAATGACTTTAAAACGTGATTTAGAAGAAGGTGTTTCTCAAGAAGTCAATATTACAGATAATAAAATTAAACGTATTAATGAAGATATTCATGCTTTAGAAGAAGAAAAAAGTTCATTAATTTTAGAAAAAGGTAATTTACAAGGTTCAATTAGTCAAATTAAAGAAGAAAAGATTCCTGAACAAATTTCTTTATCAAATAAATATATTGAAGAAATTAAGAATGAATTTGATGATACTTGGGTAAATGAAACTGGCTTACCAACTTTCAATAATGAAGTTGCAAGTGGATATTCTTTAAGCGATATTCGTGAAAAATATAATGAAATATATGCAAAATCTCAAAATAAGATGAGATCAATTATGTCAATCTTTAATGAATTAAGAAAAGATTATATTGTTACATATAAATTGAGTTTTGATATTTCAAAAGAAGATAATGATGATTTTGAAAATGAATTAACAACTTTAAGAGATGTTAAATTACCTCAATATCGTATTAAAATTGAAGATGCTAGACAAAAAGCTACTAAAGAATTTAGAGATGATTTTATTTTTAAATTAAAAACATCAATTGAACAA
>FR889398.1:0-7464 GCA_000432895.1 Firmicutes bacterium CAG:449
GTCCAACTTTTTGTCCGGGGTCCCATTCAAGTAGAGCCGATTATATCACGAATTGTATCATTAATAGATGCACCACAGATTTACAATGAACTTTGTGATGATAAAAATTTCCCATTTAGTACAGTATTCGACTGGAGAAATATTTAATAAAAATAAGTTAATTTATATATGATATATCATGACGACAAAAAGATACTTGTCATATATAAATTTATAGAATTGTTTGAAGTGATTTCGCATGAATCACTTTTGGAAGAATTCTCTAATATAACATCATCATTTTTAATTCCAATTAAATCAAGTTTAAAATAGTCCTTTAAAATTAAACATGTATAAACTTCTTTATTAAATTTGAACAACTATTTAATATTTTGGTATGTGATTTTTGTGACCACATTTTAATTTATAAAGTAAAAATAGATTCAGCTAATAAAAGGCTGAATTTTTAATAAAGTGTAGATTTAATGATAAATCAGTGTATAAAGTTTTATAAAAGTTAAAAAAATGTCAAAAAATGTAAGAATTAAGACTTGAAAAGAAAAGTAGAAAATGTTATTTTAAACTTAGAAAAGGCAGGTAGTATTATGAAACCAAATAAAATAATAAAATTAGAAGTAAGTGAAAGATTAATTATCAAAATAGAGATAGAGCAAGAAAAGGCAACATTTAAAGGGTATCTTAAAGGATATGAGATAGGAAACTATGAAGAAATATTTTGCTTATCGGATAATTTATTTATTAAAGGCGCATATAATGGGAAAATAAATTATAATGATTATAAATATTTTTCATTAAAAGATAATATTTACACAATAAAAACAAATGACCAAGAGGAAGAATATTTTTATTATGAAAAAGAAGATGAAGAATATAAATATTATAAATCAAGAACAAGTAAACAAGAATTAAGGAAAGATATAGATAATAATTTTTATATAATAGATGAAAAAAACAATATATATTCTTACGAAAAAGGTGGATATGTTAAGAAAATAAATACCATAGATAATAATGAATATAAATTTAATTATTCAAGTGGACATACAAAAACGATTCAAGATAAAGTAGGAAGAAAATTAATAAATGAAACAACCCAATATTATCAAATATTAAAAAGCTATAAAAAATTAGATAATACATTAATTGAGACAATCAATTACAACTATATAACAAATGGAATAGAAATAACATATACTCCAGAAAAAGGAATTGAAGAGCAATATCAAATAATAAGTAAGGAAACAGAATGGATCTTTTTAGATAAGAAAAAAGGATTTGGATATAAAATAAAATTTGAAAAAGAAAAAATAAAATCAATTGAAGAATATCAAAATTTTTTATGTGTAGAAGGAAAAAGTAATAAAAAAGAATTCATTTATGAAGGAAATGAAGTAATTATCAAAGATGAAAAAAATCATTATGATGTATATCATTTTAATAATGGATTAGAATACGAATTTAATAATTATGGATATTTAAAAACATATAAATATGAGCAATATAAAAATGATACATTTATAAGCGAAGAAAATGAACTAAATGGAAAAAATACCATAATAAATGAAGAGAATTTAATAAGAAATGGAAGTTTTGATAATGAATTAGAAAATTGGAAAAAAGAAGGAGAAGTAGAATTATTAACAAATAGCATTGGTGTATATAATGCATTTTTTAGTAAATATTGTAAAATTATTTCAGGAAGTATAGTTCAAACAATTAAAGTAAGAAAAAATATTGAATATAATTTAATGTTTATTGTTAATAATGAATCTCAAGCAATTATAGATATTGAAGAGGATGGAAAAACAATAGTATATGAAACAATATCTAATGATAAATGGAAATTAAAAAGATATCAAATTACAAGTAAAGCAGGAGAAATAACCCTTCAAATCAAAGGAACAAATGTTAATATAAGTGGAATCATCTTATTAGAAAATGAGGCCAAAACATATACATATAATGATGGATATTTAATAAAAATCAAAGAAAAAGATAAAGAAACAAATATTGGATTAACAGATGGCTTAATAGGAAGTATAGAAGATAAACAAATTGGAAATGCTATTATTACATATGAAAATAAATTACCAAAGTTTGTTAATTTAGGAAATGGATTAATCCAAGAAATAGAATATAATGAAAACAAATTAGTAACAAAAGTAAAAGAGATATATCAAGATAAATATAAAGAAGAAAAATATCAATATAATACAAAGAATCAACTAGTAAAGCATATTTCAGAAGATAATCAAGAAATAAAATATAATTATGAAGGAGATTATTTAACATCCATCAAATATCCAAAATATCAAAAGGAATTTAATATAGTAAAATCGTTAGAAAAAATAACTTTAACAAACAATCAAAAAACATATATTAATGAAAATAATGTTAATGAAAACAATAATCTTAAATATATAAAAAATACAAATAATAAATATGAATTTAATTACAATCAAAATCAAAATCTTTCAAATGTAACAATAGATAATAAAATAATAAATGAATATAAATATCAATTTATTGATAAAAGTTTAAATACATTATTAAGTGAAAAGAAATATCAAGATATTAGTTATCAATATGAATATAATGAAGAAAATTTAATTAAAAGTATCAAACAAGATAATCAAGAAGTATTTGCCATTGAATATGATGAAATAAATAGAATAAAAACCATTAAAGATAAAAAGTTACAAGAAGAAATAAAATATAAATATGATAGAAAAAGTAATTTAAAAGAGGTTAGTTATCCTACTTTAAAAGAAGAAAATCTTTATGAAGAAAATAAATTAGTCTTCAATAAAATACAATATAATGAAGCAAACGAAAAAGTTAATTTATCCGATGATAATACAAATCAAATAATAAATATTTTAGAAGAAGAAAAAGAATTATTTGATGAAGAATATATTGGATTATTTAATAGTTATAATCCAAATGTAACAAGTAGTGAAAGAAATACCATATATGATATTATAAAAGGGCAAGTATATGTACCAGGAGTAACAGAGAACTCAATATTAGCTAAAGAAAATAATTATATAAGAATAAGTAATGAAAATAATTTACCATATGTAGAATTTTTTCCATTAGATAATGCGTCAACAGCATTAAAATATAATTTAAGTAATGATTCAATCAAAAGAGAAGGAACCATATGTTTTATATTTAATCCATTAATATCAACATCAAAATCAGTGTTATTAATGGAAATGAGTTTAGGAAAAACAGGAAAAATAACAATTGAAATAGAATATGAAAGTGATACAATAGCAACATTATATTTAAAAATAGTAGGTGGAAGAGCATTTAATATAACAACGACAATATTAGAAGAAAGAATAGCAAATGTTCTTTATAACAAATGGAATTATTTTTCTTTAGCATATGATTTAATTGGAGAAAGAAGTAAAATAGCATTAATAATCAATGGAGAAGAAATTCAAAAAGAAATAGAACATCTTCAAGTTGTTTATGCAGGAAATGATATAATTGAATTCGGAAAATATAATTATGTAATAGGTGGAAGTAATCGCACCTTCAGTGGAAAAATAAGCAATTTAATCATAAGAACAAATAAAGTAATATCAAAAGACAAAAGAGATAGACACTTATATTATTCAAAACTATTAATGCAAATAATAAAAAATAATGAACAAACAATAAATAAATATACATATAAATATATTCAAAAAGAAAACCAAACATGGATACCATTAAAAGGAAGTTTGTTAACAAATCATAATGAATTACCTCTTCAAAAAGTAAATCCAAAATTTATTTATTGCCAAGATATAAATCAAAGTGCATTATGTGAATTCTCAAAAGATATAATATATCAAACAAATTGTAAAAAAGAAGGCTATATTTCTTTAAATTTGCAAACAATATTACCAAGAGAATATCAAATAATATTTACTTTAACTGATGGAATAAATGAAATTGCCATAGCAAGAAATGGGCTAATTTCAATAATGCTAATAAACAAAAAAGCAATAGCAATTGGACTTAAATTTACTTATGATTTTCAACATCTTATTTTTACATATAAAATAACAGATGATGGAAAATTTAATTATAAATTAACATTAGATGATAAAAGTAAAACAGGAGAAACAACATTACCATTTGAAATAAGCCAAGAACTTCAAATAATTATTGGAAATAGACTTAATAAAGAAGAAAAAGAAGACACATTATTTTCAACAAGATATATAGAAGATCGTTCGTTTAAAGGATTTATTACTGATTTAATATTTGGAAATGAATTTAAAGAAGATTTTGAAAACTTATCATATCATAGTCAAATAAAATATTTAGATCATTTTAAGCGTTTAAAAGAAGAAAAATTACTTAATGAAAATAAAGAAATAATAAAAAAACAATATGAATATGTTGATATAAAAATAAATCAAATAAGTAATATTTTAAAACAAGAAAAAATAAATGATTTAAATTTATCGTATAGTTTTTCTAATAATTTATTAACTAAATATGATGAAAATGGAAATATCACCACCTATGAATATGATGATTTTAATCAACTAATAAAAACATCTTTAGAAGAATTTACTTATGATGATAATGGAAATATCTTAAATGTAAAACAAAACAATAAAACAATAAAAACATTTACATATAACACATTAAATCAACTAATTAAATATAATGATTTAACATATGAATACAAAGGATTATATTTAAATAAAATCAAACAAGGTGAAGAAGTAAAAAAAGAATATATTTATGAAGGGAACCGTTTAAAAAGAATTAACGATTTAATAAATAATAATTCAATTGAATATGAGTATGATATAAATGGAGTAAGAAGAAAAAAAGTAGTTAATTTTGATACCATCAAATATGTATATGAAAATGAAAAATTAATAAAAGAAGAGCATTATAATAAATATAACGAACTTGAATATTATTTAATATTTGAATATGATATTAATGGTAAACCATTAATATTAGAAAAATATTCAGCAAATAATACATTACTCAGTAAATATTATTACATAGTAAATGCAATAAATAACGTAATAGGATTGATGAATGAGAATAAAGAAATATTAATAAGATATGAATATAATTCATATGGCGAAGTAACAATTACTAAAGGAAGTAATATTTCAATATCCAAAGAAAATCCATTTAGATATAAATGTTATTATTATGACGAAGAAACTAAATTATATTATTTAATTACAAGATATTATGATTCTGAAATAGGTAGATTTACCTCTCCAGATTCTGTTGAATATTTAGATGATGAATCTATTAATGGGTTGAATTTGTACACTTATTGTGGTAATGATCCTATTAATAAGAGCGATCCTAATGGGCATATGCCTGAATGGGGTTGGTGGGTGCTTGGTGGAGTCGTTGTTATTGCATGTTTAGCAGCAACAATTATAACAGCGGGAGGATTTACTGCTGGTGGTGTTGCCATTTACTCAGCTATGTGTGGAATAGCATATGGTTCAGAAGCTATTGCAATATCAAGTTTTGCTTTTGTTGGTGCTGCTTCTATTTATATTGGAGCGTTAGCTTATAATGCACTAAATATTGGAACAGCTAAAATTAGAGGTTCTTCCTACAAAACTGCTTTTGATGATTTTTTATCTATGGGAGAGGATGTATTTTTTGCAACTCTTCTTGGAGGAATAACTGGAGGAATTGGTGGAAAGGTTGTTTACGATGATCAACGACGAGGTTTAGGGCATTCTTGGACTAAAGAAAGAAATGATTTTTTTAAGAAAAGTGATTTACAAAAATCTGATTATGTGCTTCATCATCCATATGGTCGTCATGGTGCAAACATTAGATATTATTATCCTGTTACACCAGAAGAGCATAAAATGATTCATCATACATTAGGATATGGTAGAGGCCAAGGTGGCTTCAATCAGTATAGAGAATATGTTAATTGGTGGAAAGAAATTATTTCGAGGTTTTAATAATTTATGATAATTTTTAAAAAAGAAAAAAATGCAATACAAAAATATAAGGATTATATTGAAGGAAAAACTGATTTTGATTTATTTTGGAAAGATTATATATCTTGTAAATATTTAATGAAGTATTTAATAAAAACAGCACATAGAAAAAATATTGGTTGTGTAGATGAATATTATTTTTCATTTTATCCAAAGAAAAAAGAAAACCCTAATTTTCATACAAAATATTTGTTACAAAGATCAATTTGTTGTTATTTAGACATGAAAAAAATCAAATATGATCTTGTTGTAAAAGAATTTTATTTATATGAAAAATGGGATGACTATATTCCTAGTTTTATACCATATAATGAATCAAATTATTATTATTTAGAAAATTTAGATAATGGAAAAAGACATTCAAAAAAATATTATAGAAACTTATATTCTAAAATTTATCAATATGAAAAATATCCTCCTAATTGGATGCATATGAGTGAATGGCCTATTGATGATGATGGAACTCCAACAAAATTTTTATATCAAACAGGATTTCCTAATAGGCATGATTTTATAGAATATTGGTTTATAAAAAAGAATGGTGAAAAAATAAAAGTTGAACAATATGATTAAATATAAAAAAAATTACTAAAACATATAGAATTATCTTTATAATTGTTGATAATAAATTGGTTCTTTCTTTTAATGTATCAAGTATAAATTTATCTATTTTTTTCTTTAATTTACATTCTCCCATAATATATTTATAAGATATACTAGTAACACCAATATCTGCTGATTGAATCTTTTTACCAGTTTTTTTGATGCTTTAGTATATTAAAATATCTAACATTATTATGCCTTTAAATAATAAAATCTAATATTATTATAAAAAAAAATAACAACTTATAATTATTTTATAAAATAATTAGTTTCTAATAAAAATATTTTATAAATTATGTTATTATACTTATGGTCGCTTTTTTCGACTAGAAAGATTTTTAATATGGAAGTACTTATTTATCATCCTAAAGGAACATGTTCTAGAGAAATGAAAATTTCTTATGAAAATGGAAAAATAGTTGATTTTGAAGTTGTAGGTGGATGTAATGGTAACCTCAAAGGCTTATCAGCTTTATTAAAAGGTATGGATATTAATGAAGTAATCACACGTTTAAATGGAATTAAATGTGGATTTAAGAATACTTCTTGTCCAGATCAAATTGCTCAAGCTTTAAAAACTATTAAATAAGTATAAAATTATCATTTCTAATCATACTTAATTTAGGTGATTAGAATGAAAACAAAAAAGAAAAGAGAACAATTTTTAGTAGCAGATGCTTTATTTGAAATGGGGATGGATTTTGATGTTATTGAAACTATCTCAGGTATTACTTCTAAAGAACTTCTCTTACATAAAATAAATCTTATTGAATTTGATGAAAAAGATAAATAATTCAATATGGAAGTTGAGGTATTATGGAAGAAAGAATTTTATTTACTTCTGAATCTGTTTCAG
>FR889398.1:7473-9401 GCA_000432895.1 Firmicutes bacterium CAG:449
CTGTTTCAGAAGGTCATCCTGACAAATTATGTGATCAAATTTCTGATGCAATTGTTGATGAATGTTTAAAGCAAGATCCATCTTCAAGAGTAGCTTGTGAATGTTTTACTACAACTGATTTTGTTTTAATTGGTGGAGAAATAACTACAAAAGCAAAAATTGATTATGAACAAATCGCTCGTAATGTCATGATTAGAATTGGTTATGTTTCTAATGAGTTGGGTATTGATGGCTATAATTGTAAAATCTTAAATTTAGTAAAAACTCAATCTCCTGATATTGCTCAAGGCGTTAATAGAGGAAAAATTGAAGATCAAGGGGCTGGCGATCAAGGAATCATGTTTGGTTATGCTTCTAATGAATCAGAAAACTATATGCCTTTACCAGTTGTTATTGCTCATAAACTTGTTAGATACGCTTCAATGTTAAGACATGAAGGTTTATTTAAAGGTGCTCGACCTGATATGAAATCACAAGTTACAATTGATTATACTGATGAAAAGCCAAGAATTGATACTATTTTAATGAGTGTTCAACACGATGAAGATATTAATCTTGATGAATTTAAAAAGTTTATTCACGAAAATATTATGCAAGTAGTGGCAAGATCTTTTTCTCTTAATGACGATTTTAAATTTTTAGTTAATCCAACAGGTAGATTTGTTATTGGTGGGCCTGCTGGTGATACTGGTTTAACTGGAAGAAAAATTATTGTTGACACTTATGGTGGATCAGCAAAAGCTGGTGGAGGATGTTTTTCTGGAAAAGATCCTTCTAAAGTTGATAGATCAGCAACATATGCTGCTAGATATGTTGCAAAAAATTTAGTAGCTGCTGGGGTAGCTGATAAATTAGAAGTTCAAATTTCTTATGCCATCGGAGTAAGTAAACCAATTTCAATCTCAGTAGAAACTTTCTCAACTGGTAAATTAGAAAAACAAAAGATTTTACAAATTATTGATAAAGTATTTGATTTAAGACCAGGTTGTATAATTCGTGATTTTTCTTTAACTAATCCTTCTTTCAAATATGAAGATTTGGCCTCTTATGGTCATTTTGGTCGACCTGATTTAGATTGTCCATGGGAAAAACTAGATAAAGTTGAAGAAATTAAAAAATTAATTAGCTCCATATAGGAGCTTTTTATAATTTTATGGAGGAGTAATATGAAAAAATATGATGTAATTATTGTTGGAGCAGGTCCTGCTGGTTATTTTTGCGCTTATGAATTAATGCAAAGAAATCCATCTTTAAAAGTTTTACTTTTAGAAAAAGGATATGATATTTATTCTAGAAAATGTCCAGTTTTAATGCATAAAATTAGTAAATGTCCAGTTAACAAAGAAAAAGTACATGGCTGTTATCCAGCTTGTGCAATGACTAATGGATTTGGTGGTGCTGGAGCTTATTCTGATGGAAAATTTAATATTACTTCCGAATTCGGTGGCTGGTTAAGTGAATATATTGATGAAGATGAATTAATCAATTTAATTAAATATGTTGACTCAATCAATTTAAAATATGGTGCTACTGATACTATCACTAATCCATATACGCCTAAGGTTCGTGAAATTGAAAAGAAAGCCATTGCTGTCGGTTTAAAATTATTAAGAGCTAATGTTAGACATATTGGTACAGAAGATAACTTAGAAATCTTAAAGAAAATCTCTAGTGATTTATCCAAGCAAATTGAAATGCGTTTTATGTGCAATGTAACCGATATTGTTATTGAAGATAATGTTTGTAAAGGTGTAATGATTAATGAAGAATTTGTTGAAGGAAACAATGTCTTTTTAGCAGTTGGTAGAGAAGGATCTAAATGGCTTGAATCAACCTTTGAAAAACATCATATTAAAATGACTAATAACCAAGTCGATATCGGTGTTAGAGTTGAAACAAATGATATTGTTATGGAAGAAATTAATGAT
>FR889398.1:9421-29576 GCA_000432895.1 Firmicutes bacterium CAG:449
GCTTTATATGAAGGTAAATTTATTTTTAATACTTCAGTAGGCACACAAGTTAGAACATTTTGTTCAAATCCATCTGGTCAAGTAGTGGTTGAAAATGAATCTGGTACTATTTTAGCTAATGGTCATGCTTATAAAGATTCTCGACTTGGAAGTAAAAATACTAATTTTGCTTTACTTGTTTCTCATAAATTCGATGAACCATTCGATCGACCTAATGATTATGCTCATGCTGTATCTAGACTTGCTAATCAATTAAGTTGTGGAAGGGTTATTGTTTTAAAATATTTATTGTTCAAAAATATGGTGATGTTTTACTTGGAAGAAGAACAACTGAAAAAAGAATTCAAGATGGCTTTGTTAAGCCAACTTTAAAAGAAGCTGTTCCTGGTGATTTAGGCTTATGTTTACCTTATAACACAATGAAATCAATTATTGAAATGATTGAAGCTCTTGATCATGTCACACCAGGTATTGCAAATGAACACACTTTACTTTATGGAGTAGAAGCCAAATTCTATTCTTCTAGACCTGTTGTTGATAAAAACTTAATGGTAAAAGGAATTAAAAATTTATATGTTGGTGGCGATGGTGCTGGTTTAACAAGAGGTTTAGCGCAAGCTGGTGCCAGTGGAGTATATATTGCTAGAAAAATTTGTAAATAAAGCGAAGGGAGGAATTTTTTTATGTCAATAGTTGTTTGTGAAGGAAGCCAATGGGGCGATGAAGGAAAAGGGAAAATTACTGATTATTTAGCTCAACAAGCTGATGTAGTCGTACGTTTTCAAGGTGGAAATAATGCAGGACATACCATTGTTTTTAATGGCCATAAATATGCCTTAAGATTAATTCCATCAGGAATATTTTCTGAAAATACTAAAAACGTTTTAGCTAATGGTATGGTCATAAACCCAGAAGCCTTCTTTGAAGAATTAAAAATGATTGAAGATGCGGGATTTAAAAATTATAAATTATTTATTTCTAATCGTGCACATGTTATTATGCCTTATCACATTGATTTAGATGGAGCAATCGAAGAGTTTTTATCTGATAGCAAAATTGGTACCACTAAAAAAGGTATTGGTCCATGCTATACGGATAAAGCAAGTAGAGTAGGCATTAGAATCGGTGATTTAATAGATGAAGAACAACTAAAGAATAGATTAAAAACTACTCTTGCATATAAAAATATGGAATTACAAATGTTCCATAAAAAAACTTATGACTATGATGAAATGCTTCAAAAATGTTTAAAGTGGGGTAAACAATTAAAACCATTTATCTGTGATACATCAGTTTTATTAAATGAAGAAATTAAAAAGAATTCTAAAATTTTATTTGAAGGTGCTCAAGGAGCAATGCTTTGTCTTGATCATGGTACTTATCCTTATGTTACTTCTTCTTCTCCAACAGCTTCTTCAATTCCTGTTAATTGTGGAATCCCTCCATATGAAGTTAAAACAGTTTTAGGCATAGCTAAATCATATACCACTAGAGTGGGAGAAGGTCCTTTTCCAAGTGAATTAAAAAATGAATTAGGTGATTTAATTCGTGAAAGAGGTCATGAATATGGGACTGTTACTAAAAGACCTAGAAGAATTGGTTATTTAGATACTGTTGTTTTAAATCACGCAATTAGGGTTTCTGGCATTAAATATTTATCAATAATGTTATTTGATGTTTTGTCAAATATTGATAATTTAAAAATTTGTTATGCATATGAATTAGATGGCAAAGTTATTAATTATATACCATCTACATTAAACGAATATCAAAGATGCAAACCAATTTATATTGATATGCCTTCATGGAAAGAAGATATTTCGAAAGTTACTTCATATGAAGAATTACCAGAAAACGCTAAAAAATATTTAAAGAAAATTGAAGAGTTAACTAATAAAGAAATTGCTATCTTCTCAGTAGGTCCAGATAGAACACAAACTATCGTTTTAAAGGATTTATTTGGTGAATAAAAATGATTGAAAGATATTCAACTCAACAAATGAGGGATATTTTTTCCTCACAACATAAATTTGAAACTTTTTTAAAAGTTGAATTAGCATGTTCAAAATCATTTTGTAAACATGGTGTTATTCCTGAAAAAGATTACAAAAATTTAATTAAAAACGCGACATTTTCTTTAGAAAGAATTAATGAATTAGAAAAGATTACTCATCACGATGTAATTGCTTTTACTCGCGCAGTTAGTGAATCACTTGGTGAAGAAAAAAAATGGGTTCATTATTTACTTACATCTACTGATGTTGTTGATACAAGTAATGGAGTCATTTATCAAGAAGCAAATAATATTTTAAAAAAACATATTGAAGAAATGTTAATAACTTTAAAGCAACAAGCATTAAAATATAAAGATACTCCATGTATTGGAAGAACTCATGGAATTCATGCTGATATTACTTCATTTGGTTTAAAATTTGCTTTATATTATGATGAACTATTAAGAAATTATCATCGTTTTCAAGAAGCATGTAAACAAATTGAAGTTGGTAAAATTTCAGGAGCTGTTGGTAATTATGCAAATGTTCCTTCTTATGTTCAAGATGATGTTTGTAAAGATTTAAATTTAACATCTGTAAATATTTCCACACAAGTTTTACAAAGAGATCGTCATGCTTATTATATTTCTTGTTTAACTTTAATTACCTCCACTTTAGAAAAAATTGCCACTGAAATTCGTTTATTACAACAAACTGAAATAAGAGAAGCTGAAGAATATTTTTCTAAAGGTCAAAAAGGTAGTTCAGCAATGCCACATAAAAGAAATCCAATTGGTTCAGAAAACATGGTAGGATGCGCTAGGATGATGAGAGGCTATATGATGAGTATTTATGAAGATATTCCTCTTTGGCATGAAAGAGACATTTCACATTCTTCCGTAGAAAGAGTATGTTTACCTGATGCAATTATGCTAAGTGAATATATGCTTATTAGAATGAATAATATTGTTAGTAATTTAATTGTTTATCCAAAAAGAATGTTAAAAAATATTTATTTAACTAATGGTGTTATTTTTTCTCAAAGAGTAATGTCAACATTAATTGAAAAAGGTTTATCTAGAGAAGAAGCTTACGATTTAGTGCAAGTTATTGCTCAAAAATCATATAATGAAGATATTTCTTTTATTGAACTTGTAAAAGAACAATCATTAATAAAGAAACTTTTAAATGAAAAAGAAATTGACTCATTATTTACTCTAGAATATTACTTAAAATCAGTCGATGAAATATACACTAGAGTAGGTATTAAATAATTATTATTTTTGTATTAACTTGACTCATTAATTATCATTATAGCATAAAAAAAACAAATTACTAGACTTATTATTTTTCACCTTTTTGAGTATAATAAAAATAGGTTAGAAAACCAATAAAACATAATACAAGGAGGACAAAAATATGAAGTGTCAAATTACTGGTAAGAACATTACGGTGACTGATTCAATTCGTAATGCGATTGAAACGAAATTAAAAAGAATGGATAAATATTTCGTTATTAATGAGGATGTTGAAGCAAAAGTTTTAATTAGAACTTATAAAAACTCTCAAAAAATCGAAATAACCATTTTTACAAAAATGATGGACTTCAGAGTTGAAGTTAAAGATGATGATCTTTATGCAGCAGTCGATCTTGCAATTGATAAACTCGAAGGACAAATGAGAAAATTAAAAACTAAACTTGATCGTCGTCATAGAGAAAGTTTAGGAAGAGCTATAGCTTTTAGTAATTTTGAATCAGAAAATGATGATTCTGATGATGAAGTTGTAAGAGTAAAAGAATTAGACCTTGAACCAATGGATATGGAAGTTGCTATCACTAAAATGGAAGCTCTTGGNTCACTAAAATGGAAGCTCTTGGACATTCATTCTTTGTATATTTAGATAGTGAAGATGAAAAAATATCTGTTCTTTATAAAAGAGAAGATGAAGGATATGGTGTTTTACAAATAAACTCTCCATCAATTAAATAATTTATCAAACGATTAGTGAAATTCATTAATCGTTTTTATTTGGCATTTTTTTTAATTTATTTTCATATTTTTTAATATGGAAATTAAGGTTATGAAATTTGGAGGAGATTGTTTATCCACCCCNNNGATTGTTTATCCACCCCAAAAAATCAATTGATAGTATTTAATATCATTAAGAAATTTAACTGTAAATGTGTAGTTATCACTTCTGCAATGGGAAGAATGGGATTTCCATATTCAACAGACTCACTTTTATTATTAACTAATAACAATATTTCTTTAAAAGAACAAGATCGTTTATTAGCATGTGGAGAAATAATTTCTAGTATAAGAATGTCAGAAGTCTTAAATGAAAATCATATTAAAGCTTATAGTTTATCGTTTTCTGAATTAGGTATTAATTGCAATAATGATTATTCTCATGGTAAAGTTATCTTCTTAAATAATGAAAAAATTTTATCTAAATTAAAAGAAAATGATGTTTTATTATGTCCTGGTTTTATTGGAAAATCATTAGATAATGAAATCATTACTTTAGGAAGAGGTAATTCAGATTTTTCTTGTGTTTTAATAGGCAAAATGCTAAAGCAAAAATTAGTTTATCTATATAAAAATGTTGATGGAGTTTATCATACCCATCCATCTGTTTATAAGCAATTCATGCTATATGATTATATTAGTTACGAAGAAATGCTTTTATTAAATCAAATTGATTTTAATATCGTTTCTTTATCGTGTATTGAATTTGCTAAAAAGAATCATATTACTATTGAAATAAGAAACTATTTAACTAATAAATTAGGAACTTTAATTTCTTCAAAAAGAAAAAATGATTTAATTGTAGGATTTAATATTGTTGATAAAACAGTTAAAATTGCTTCTTTTAATTGTTTAAAAGTTCAAGAAATATTAAAAAATGAATTGTTAAAAAATCATTTATTTATAAAAAATGAAATTATTGAAAATAATAAATATTTTTTTGAATGTAGTAAATCGATAATTTTAATGGTAAAAAAGATTATTTTAACTATTATGGAAAAAAATCAACTTTATAACTAAAATGTAGAAAAATTTTTGTAGTATTATTATAAATAATAAGTTATAATATCACTACGGGACTTAATATGATTAAATTACTCGCTACAGATTTAGATGGGACATTGTTATTCCCAAAAAGAAAAATAAGAGTTCTTTCTTCTAAAAATAAAAAATTTTTAAGAGAATTTTTAAAAAATGGCAATCATTTAGTGATTGTTTCAGGAAGAAACTATCAAATATGCAAAAGAATATCTAAGGTTGTAAGAGCCCCGATTGATATGATAGGATGCAATGGATCGGTTGTCTTAAAAGATAATAAGTTCTTTTTTGATGATCCTATTGACCATGAGTCTATTAGAAACTTTTTAAAAGATAATTTACATGCACCAAATGTAGTTTGTTGGGTCTTTATGTCAGACCGCTATCCAATGATTTTAGTACCAACAAGATTAAACTGTTTTACAAAAATTGCTGTAAAAATTTATCTTTTAACACAATTTGCTTATCGTGATAAATTCGTTTTTGGTACTAAACATTTAGAAAAACTTCTAAATGATAAAGAAGCTAGAATTTATAAAATGATGGCAATGTATGGAATTGGTGAAAAGAAAATAGAAATCGCTAGACAAGAATCATTAAAATTTCTTGATGCATGGGACACAGAGTTTGAGATTTTGTGGTCTAGAGAATCTGTTGAATTTATGAAAAAAGGTGTTAATAAAGCGAATGCTTTAAAACAGATTATCGATATGCAACACATTAAAAATGATGAAGTTGCAGTCGTTGGTGATTCAGGAAATGATATTTGCTTATTTGAAACATTTGAAAATAGTTTCGTAATGAAGAATGCACCAAAGGAAGTAAAACTCAAAGCCAAAAACGAAATAGAAGGTGTCTATTGTATTAAAGATTACATTAAATAGAAGGAGAAATTTATGAATCAAACAACAAGATATGTAATGGATATTTATCAAGTCAGTGTTATTATTAGAGATACACTTGAGTATTTAATTCCTAAGAAAGATGGATATAATGCAGAAGTTTATAAACAAAGAAAGGAAATAATTAAAATTTCATTATCTGAAAATCATCCTTTTGCAAAATTCTTAGAAAACAATAAAGAATTAGGTGAAAAAGTAAAAAATAACATGACTGATTTTTATGAATTAGTTTATGGAGATGAATCAAGAGCAGTTTTCTTAGAAAACGATAAAGTTGTTGTTGATTCTGGTTATTCAACTCAATTACTTGATTATGTAGTTGGTTTACATGAAACTATTTATGAAATTTGTTTAGGATTTATTAAAAACGCTAAAGAAAATAATACATATGAAGAAGATTTTGAAATGTTAGTTACAAAAGAAAACGCATTCTATAGATCTGTTGCTTCTCTTGTTATTACTGATCAAGTTCATCGTTTATTTGTTGAATTTAACAAAGCAATGCATGAATCAAAAGGCGAAGCTACTCCACAAAGTAATTTCATTGGTAATGAATTAAAGAAAAACATTGGTTTCTTTGCTTTTGTTGAACAACACGCTCATTATGAAGATGATATTTATAAACTTGCTGTAGAAAAAACAAAATTTGTTATCGACTGCATGGGTGGAAAGCAAAAACTCGATGATACTGGTGAAGGCTTAAGAAAAGAAATTTTAAATTTACACGAATTATGGACAAAATGTGTTGTTTTAACTGAAGCTGAATGGAGAGGAATTTATCAAAAAGAAGTTCAAAATTTATTAGCTTATGATAAAGAAAGACAACAACAAGCAAATGTTCAACCTACTAACGAAGCTACAGAAACACCTGTAGAAGAAACAAAAGCAGAATAATTTTAAGAGGTTATTAAGATGGAAAATGTTAAAGTAAAAAGTACAAAAAAAAGAAAACGTGATTTAAAAATTGCTGAAATTATTTATTACTCAATAGGTGGAGCATGTTTAGCTTTAGGTTTAATATTTTCAGTCTTTGGTGTTATTTTATTAAATCCAACTAAACAAAACTTTGAAGATATGTATCTTAAACAAGCAGAAACAGGCTTCTTTGAATGGTTACATTGGGATACAACATTTGCACAAGCTGGTATGTTATTAATGGCTATAGCAATTGTTTATTTCGCTATTATCTTTGCAATCTTTACTAGAAAAGGTGATGAAATTGATAAAATTACTTCATCTAAAAAATCTAGACAAAGACAAGTTGTTTTCACAGCTCCTCAACAAGATACAGTTGTTAATGAAGTAAATAATATAAAAGAATAAGAGAGAAATCTCTTATTTTTTTGAATGAAATAAAATCGTGGGTAATATACTTTAATAGTTATGTTAAAGAAATTATCCATTTTTTTATCTATTATTTCCTTATTAATTTTTCCTTTAGTAATTACAAAAGTTATTGATGTTAAAGCTTTTATGGATTTTACTGTGTTTATTGATCCAGGTCATGGAGGAAAAGATAATGGAGCTAATTATTTAAGTGTTTATGAAGATGAAATAAATTTAAATGTAAGTTCTAAGCTTTATGAAAAATGTATAAATAGAAATTTTTTTGCTTATCTATCAAGAACAAACGATTATGACTTAGCTTCATTATACGCTAAAAATAGAAAACAAGAAGATTTAAAAAAGAGAATAGAATATATTTCTCACTCTGGATGTGATATATATATTTCTATTCATATGAATACTTATCAAACTAATGATGTATATGGACCAATGGTTTATTATAAAAAAAGTGATGATAAATCTTATTTATTAGCTAAATGTGTACAAAAGCAATTAAATATCTTAACTAATTTAGATAAAAAAGTTCATACTAATGATTTTTATCTTTTTAGAAAATGTGAGAAAGTTGGTATTATTATTGAATGTGGATTTTTATCTAATGAAAACGAAAGAAATAAGTTATTAACTGATGAATATCAAGATTCACTTGCTGATAGTATTTATGAAGGAATTTATCAATATTACCTAAATAAATAACTATTTTTTTCTTGTTTCTTTAATTGAAAGAATTTTATCATATTTACAAACTAGCCATGCTTCTTTTGATAATGGCATATGAAAAAAAGTTAATGGCCACATATGTGATCTAATAATATTTTTTTCTTTTTTATTTAATTTAAAATCATTATTTGCATTATTTAACGCTACTTTAGGATGATTATATCCATGTAAACCTTTTCTTTTATTAATAATTCTTGGTAAATGCCAATCATATAAAAAATAATCATGTAAAAGGGCACCTCTAATAAGACTTCTTCGATCAATGTTTTTATATTTTAATGATTTTTTATAACAAATATAAGCAAGAATTAAACTATGTGTATAAACACTTGTTTTTCCATGTTGAATATACTTTTTCATTGATTGAAAGTTTTCATTACTAATAATATCTTTAATATTTTCAAAAAAATAATTACTCATAAATTCTTCTTTCTAATTAGTTATAGTATGTTATTTTTACATGAAAATAAACATTTTTTATAAATTACTTACTATAAAATCGATGAGCGTAATGTTCAGGTTCACAAGTAACATCAATTTTTAATTTTTTTAAAGCATTCATATCAACTTCAGAAAGAATAATTGTTGAATGCGCTTGGGCATTTTTTAATTTAGGAAGTTCTTTAATTACTAGTTCAGCAAGAGGATTAGTTTGAGCGGAAATAGCTAAAGCATTTAAGACTTCATTAACATGAAGTTTTGGATTATGATTACCTAAAATCTCTGTTTTTAATTTTGTAATTGGTTCAATAATCATTCTTGGAAGTAAAGGTAGTTCATCAGAAATATGAGCATAATGTTTTAATGCATTTAAAATTAAAGCAGATGGTGCAAGTAATAAAGAAGAAGTTTTCGCAGTAATAATAGTTCCGTCTTCAAGTTCCATTGCCATTGCATCAGCATTTGTTTTTTCTTTTTTTTCTAAAGCCATAGCTACACATTTTCTATCAGAAACACTTACACCTACTTTTTGTAATAATCCAGAAGCTTTTTCTAATGTTTCTAAATTAATTTTTCCATTTTTATAATCCACTCTTGCATTTAAATATCGTCTAATAATTTCATCTTTTGAAGCTCGTTCAACAACATCATTATCCACAATAGCAAAACCTGCCATATTAACCCCCATGTCTGTTGGTGATTTATATGGGCAATTTCCATAGATTGCTTGAAACATACTTCTCAAAACTGGAAATATTTCTACATCTCGATTATAATTAACAGTTAATTTGTTATAAGCCTCTAAATGATATGGATCAATCATATTAATATCATTTAAATCAATCGTGGCTGCTTCATAAGCAATATTAGTAGGATGATTTAAAGGTAAATTCCAAATAGGAAATGTTTCATATTTACTATAACCAGCTTTAATCCCATTTTTATTTTCGTGATATAATTGGCTTAAACAAGTTGCCATTTTTCCTGATCCTGGACCAGGCGCAGTAATAACTACAACAGGATGATTAGTTTTAATATATTCATTTTTACCAAAGCCATCTTCAGAAATAATTTTATTAATATCATGAGGATAACCTTCTATTTCATAATGCTTATAAGTAACGATTCCTAAATGATTTAATTTTTCAATATATGAATCTACCTGAGGTAAAGATTTATAATGAGTTATACATACTGAACCCACAGTTAAACCAAAGTCATTAAAAGCATCAATCAATCTTAAAACTTCTTTTTCATAATTAATACCAATATCATTACGTATTTTATTTTTTTGAATATCATTTGCATTAATAACAATAACGATTTCAACTTTTTCTTTAATTCTTAAGAGCATTTTTAATTTTGAATCTGGTTGAAACCCTGGTAACACTCTCGATGCATGATAATCATCAAATAATTTACCTCCAAATTCAATATAAAGTTTCTTACCAAAAGTTTCCATTCTTTTAAGAATATTTTCTGATTGCAACTTTAAATATAATTCATTATCAAACCCAATTTTCATATTATAATTCCTTCAACTTCTTTATTGTAAATAAGGATTTAAACTCTTTCAACAAGAAAAAATATATATTGAAAAAATCTAAGATCTAAGGTATTATTGGGTTGTAACCTAGTTTGCAAATTACAAGGGTGGAAATTATGATTTCTAGAAATGATATAAAAGATCCAAAAAAAAGAATACTAAGTGTTTGTGTCCAAATGTTTATTGAAAAAGGATATAAACAAACTACAATGCTCGACATTCTTAAAGAAAGCGATGTTTCTGCTGGAACATTTCAAAATATCTTTCATACTAAGGATGGTGTTTTATTAGAATTAATTGAATTTATGTTCAATAATCAATTTTCTATGGCTAGAAATTTCTTATCTGAATCCACAAGTATAGAAATTCTATATGCTATTGAAACAGCTATTCAATTAACGCTTGTTGAACTTAATGAAAATTTACATGAAATTTATTTAGAAGCTTATACTCAACCAAAACTAATTGAATATATCAATCAAAAAACTTCTTCAGAACTAGCTAAAATATTTTCAAAATATAATCTTAATTGGACTGAAAGTGATTTTTATGAAGTAGAAATCGCCACTTCTGGTATTATGAGATCTTTTATGGCTAAAAAATGTGACAAATATTTTACTTTAAATAAAAAAATAAATTTGTTCTTAAAAATAGCTTTTGATGTATATCATGTCTCAGAAGCCAAACAAATTGAAGCCATTGAATATATTTCAAAAATCGACATGATAGAAACATCAAATAAAATTATGAAAAAATTATTTTCTATGTTAGAAATGACTTTTGATTTTAAGTTTTCACAATAAAAAGGAGCCAAAATGAAAAAAACGACTTTATCAATTCTTCTCTTTTCTACTTTATTTGCCTGTGGAGAAACCACTCACACACACAATTTATCAAAGACAAGATTTTTTGATGAAAATACACATTGGTTAACATGTAGCATGTGTAATGAAAAAATTTCTCAAGAAGCACATAATATAGTTAATAATGCATGTACTATTTGTGATTATAAAATAGAATTTTCTGAAGAAGAAAATTATCAAGAATGGATTAAAGGTATTAATTTCACTTTAAACTATCAAGGAGCATATACAACAAACGAAAATAGAAAATCATATTTTAATAATTCTTTAGAAAGTGAAAGCCATGCTAATGAAAGTAAAGAAAATAACAAGTTCTTTTTAGATTACTCTTCTTATGAATTAAATGAAAACAATAATATTGAATTAAAAGAAAATAATATTATTGTTATTAAAACTGTTTTAGATAATTCAAAAGAAAGAAACAAATATTATAATGAAATAACTACTAGTGAAGGAACTAAAAAAGAAGGATATTATGTAAGTCCAACATATGCTGATAATTTTAAAAATTTTTATTCACCACAAGAGCTTTTAGATGGATGTTATTTAGAAGTAAAAGATACCTATATTGAATTTGTCAATCATACAAAATCATTATATTTACAAGAAGATGATATTGAGCCAAGCGAAATCACTTTAACAAGAAATAATGATAATTCTCTTTCTTTAAAAATAAAATTACAAAATGAATCAGTGTACGATTATATCAAAGAGGAAAATTATCAAAAAACACTTATTGATGCTTGTTTTACTATTACTACTAATAATCAAAAAATATCTTCTGTAAGTTATGAATGTTCAGAAACATTCATTTATCTAGATAAAAAAGATATTGATTTTCTATCCGTTTCATCTAATATAGATTATCAATTTGATGAGAAAAAATATAATTCTTTTTCTATTGAAACTGAAACAACTGAAAATCATTATTATGGTCGAGTAAACTTCTTTATAGAAGGACAAGAATATCGTAGTTCAGATTTTTCTTGTCTAGTTGAAGATGAATATAGTGTAAAAGATGCTATTAATTTTTTACTTGGCTCACCAGTTTTTATCATTAACGCTAATGAACAAAAAGATTTTTTAAAAATCTACATAGATGAACAAATGCAGCAAGAATTTATAACTACAACCATGTTAGAAAACTTAACTTTATACGTTAAATTTAAAGCGCCACAAGATAAAGCTATTGTTGTTTGCTTCTTTGAATGTGAAAATTATACAAAATATGAAATAGCTTATCTATTTGATTTAAATACCATCTTTTATCCAAATATCGTCTTTGAAGATTATCCAGTCTTAAAAATAAATGATACTGAAATCAAAGAAGGTGAAGATACTAGTTTTGTTTGTTCAGAAAATAAAACTTATTATGTTACTTATAACGCTAAAAAATAATTTATGAAAAATAATAATTTTGAAATATCTCAATTTAACGAAGAAAATAAATTTTTAGAATTTAAAGAATATAAAGCCGAAGAATATCATTCTAATGAATTTAAGCAAATACTAGAGAATGAATATACTAAAGAAATTTATGATAAAAGTTTTGATTCAAAAGAAAAAAATAATTTTAATAATTTTTTGAAAAATATAACTTCAAATTCATCATTATTTATCACTTCTTCAATTGTAATCGTTGCTGCTTCTAGTATTGGTATTATACCTTTAATACATAACTCACCATTGATTATTAATAAAGAAGAAAGTATTCCTAACCAAATACTTATCGAAGGAACAATTAATAATTATAAAGAAGACACTGATTATATTGCTTATGTACATCAATATTATGATAAGCAAACATATGAAGAAGATTATATTCATTTTGATATAGAAAAAAATAATTTTCATTTTGAAATAGATGTCTATTTTGGAATTAAATCATATCAATACCAAATAGGATATTATACTTTAAACGAAGAATTTATAAGCATTGCTTCATCTAGTAAAAAAGATTTTTTACCTGATCAATCATATCAAGCAACATATAATAAAATCTCTCCTAAAGAAGCGACAATAACATATATTGATGAAAATACTTATAACATACACATAAATACGCATTTTGAAACAAAATATAAAGATGCTTATCAATATAAGCTTAAGATAACCGATAAAGATAATAATATCTATAACGAGTATTTAGGAACTGATCAAGAAATTGATTTATTAATAGAAAATGCTGATGAAATATATTTTGAGTATCAAGATATCGGTTTATTTAATTATGAACAGCATGTTTATGAATCATATAAAATAGATTCATCAATCATTAAATCACCAAATGTACACTTTAATGATGAAGTTTCTTTTGATGGGCAAAATTTTATTGTTAGTTATTTTATTGACACAATTTACGATTTGAATGAAGCTTATTTAGATTTAAATTTAAAAACTTCAACAAAGACATATCAATTAAAAATTGATAATCTCGAACAAAAAGGGCAAATTATTTTGGATATGCTATTAGGTGATATAGGTGAAGTAATAATTGATGGAACATTACATTTTGTAGATAATCAAATCAATAAGCAAAATACTATTAAAATAAAGCCAATAAAATACCACATGAATTACATATTTACCATAACAAATATTCGTGCTGACATGTTTGATCGAAGTAAAGACACTGTCCCTATTATATTTAATTTTGATTATTTATTACCAAATGATTATTCTTTACAAATAATTTGTGAAGAAACAAACTATAACCAAATAATTCCTTTAGATACTGAATTTATCTTAAATAACATTACATTTAATAATGGTGGAACAATCAAAATAAATATTCTTAATTCAGAAAAAAACATTTATAAAATGTTAGATGATATACAAATTCTTTCTTATAATGATGCAAATGAATTATTTATTGAACCAACTATAAACTATGTTAACCCTTTTGAATCAATAGTTACTTATAATGATGATTCAACAATCAATATTTATCGAAAAACAAACTTTACTTCTACTAATGAAAACATTTACTATGATGCTTTTATTTATAACAAAATTATAGAAACAGATAGAATTACTTATTTAGATTATTATCATAATATTTCCAATGAAAAATATTCAATAATAGAAAATATTCCTCAAAAAAATTATTACTTCATTTATTATACTTTGTTAAAATTTAATAATGTTTATTATTATATGAATCAAGAGATGCCATCAGGTGGAATTGAAATTAATGATAGTGATGTTAATATTTCAGGAAACTATAATAATGAAAAAAATATAACAACACTCAATATAACATTTCAAAATAATGTTTTTTTAAAAAAAGAATGTATAATCGATAATAATTATTACCAATATGATAATTATGAAGAAAAAACATCTTCAACAACATTAACTATTCTAGGCAACATGCTAAACAAAGAAATAAAACTATATTTCAATAAATACTACAATAATTATGCTGAATATTTAGACATACCAATACTAGGAAATATATATAAAGAATATATAAAAATAATAAATTAAGGAGTAAAATATGAAAAAGAAAAATATATCAAAAATCATCAGTTATACATTAGGAATAATAATTATTCTAACCTTTATAATTTTTATGCTATTGGAATTAATATTACCAAAAGAAAATGTATTTGTTATTTGGGCAAAAGAAAATATTTGGGATATAACAATGCTCCCAAGTATTTTACAAACACATTATAAAGTTTTTATTCAATGTATAATATTAATTACCGTAGTTTTTGCCCTATCAAAGATTATTAGGTTTATTTTAAAAAACACAATGAAAAAATCAAACAAAACAAAAACTATAATTTCATTAATTGATGGATTAGTGAAATATGGAAGTGCAATTATCGTTATATTTCTCGTTTTAACGGCTTTTGGAATCAATACTGCCGCTATATGGGAATCTGTTGGAGTTATTACCCTAATTATAGGTCTTGGTGCTCAATCATTAATTGCAGATATTATCGCAGGAGTTTTTATAATTTTTGAAAATGAATATGAAGTTGGAGAAATTGTTTCTATTGATGATTTTCGTGGCACAGTAAATGAAATTGGTATAAGAGCAACAAAAATAATTGATGCAGCAGGAAATATTAAAATAATAAATAATTCTGATATTAAAAATGTTGTTAATTTGTCTAGAGAATTATCTTTAGCAGTTGTTGATTGTGAGTTTTCTTATGATGTACCAATTGAAGTAGTTGAAAAACTATTAAAAGATAATTTAGACAATTTAAAAGAAAAAATACCAGCAATTATTGAAGGACCATTTTATAAAGGAATTTCATATTATGGAACAAGCAATATTGCTATAAAACTTGTTGCAAAATGTCAAGAAGAAGATCGTTATCAAGTTCAAAGAGATTTATTAAGAGAATATCGTCAACTATTCTTAACAAAAAATATCGATTTTAGTTACGAGCAATTAATTATTAATGAATCCCCTAAACAAGAATTTATAACTAATAATAAAATAAAAAAAGAAGCCGATAAATTTGTAATTAAACAAAAAGAACTTTCTAACGGATTAGAAAGTCAACAAAAAGATTAAAAAAACTACTCAACTATTAATTTTTAATTAATCATTTCTAACATGAACGTCGAGTTGATTATAAGGAATTTCAATTTTCTTTTCTTCAAATGCTTTTAAAATTTGTTCAAGCATATCAAATTTAACATCCCAATAATCACCATTTTTAACCCACATTTTTGCAGTTAAATCAATACTACTGTCAGCGTGTTCACTAACTCTAACTGTTGGGGCGGGAGTTTTTAAAACTAGAGGATGAGCATTATAAACTTCTTCAATAACCTTTTTTGCTTCCACAAAATCATTTGAATAAGAAATAGAAAAGGTAATATCAAGTCTTCTAAGATCTTTTTCAGAATAATTAACAATTGTACTGTTTGATAAAGTTCCATTGGGAATATAAATAACTTTATTATCAACAGTTCTTATTTTTGTATTACAAATTTTAATATCTTCAACAGTTCCTTCATATCCACAAGCAGCAATATAATCATCATCTTTAAATGGTCTAGTAATAAGTAGTAATACTCCACCTGCCAAATTTGATAAAGTACCATTAACTGCTAAACCAACACATACACCTAAAGAAGTAACTAAAGCAGTTAAACCGCTTGTATCAATTCCTAAATAGCCAATAAGACAAATAATAACAAGTATCTTTAACACAATTTTAATAGCGTGTGATAAAGTTTTAGCTAACGTTTTATCTACTTTTCTATTTTCTGAGTTTAAAACTTTCTTCAAAGTTTTTTTAGTCACAACATTAATAATTTTAAAAGAAATAAACCAAATTAATAAAGCAATAACAATTTTAATTCCCGTTGTAGCAATCCAGTTTTGCAACGTATTTGTAAATTCTGTTAAATCCATAAATAATTCTCCTAGATAATATAGTAGACCATTTAACATTTTCTTTAAAGTTAAAACGGAAATTTAAATATTAAATAAACAAAATAGTTATAATAATTAGCATTTTTATATCTTTATTAAATAATTTTTTTATTGTATATTATAGATAGAATCTATAAAGATTCTTAAATACATTTTCATGCATCAAAGGAGGAATTTTATGCCAAGATTTGTATTAAATGAAACATCTTATCATGGTGCTGGAGCCATCAATAATATTGTTCCAGAAGTTGTTAGAAGAGGTTTTAAAAAAGCATTTGTTTGTTCTGATCCAGATTTATTAAAATTTGGTGTTACCCAAAAAGTAACAAAATTATTAGATGATGCTCATTTAGAATATGAAATTTATTCTGATATTAAACCAAACCCAACTATTCAAAATGTTCAACATGGTGTTGAAGCATTCAAAAAAGCCAAAGCAGACTATATTATCGCTATTGGTGGAGGTTCATCAATGGATACTGCTAAAGCAATCGGTATTATTATTGAAAACCCTGAATTTAGTGATGTAAGATCTCTTGAAGGTGTTGCCCCAACTAAAAAACCATGTACACCAATTATTGCTGTTCCAACTACTGCAGGAACTGCTGCTGAAGTAACTATTAACTATGTTATTACTGATGTAGAAAAAAATAGAAAATTCGTTTGTGTTGATACTCACGATATCCCAGTGGTCGCTGTTGTTGATCCAGATATGATGTCCAGTATGCCAAAAGGTTTAACTGCCGCTACTGGTATGGATGCATTAACTCACGCTATTGAAGGATATATTACTAAAGGTGCTTGGGAAATGTCAGATATGTTCCATCTTGAAGCAATTAGATTAATTTCTAAACATTTAAGAGGTGCAGTTAACAATACACCTGAAGGTCGTGAAGGAATGGCTTTAGGACAATATATTGCAGGTATGGGCTTTAGTAATGTTGGTTTAGGTATTGTTCACTCTATGGCTCATCCACTTGGTGCAGTTTATAATACTCCTCATGGTGTAGCAAACGCTATTATTTTACCAACAGTCATGGAATATAATGCTCCTGCTACTGGTGAAAAATATCGTGAAATCGCTAGAGCAATGGGTGTTAAAGGTGTTGATGAAATGACACAAGAAGAATATCGTAAAGCAGCTATTGATGCTGTAAAACAATTATCTTTAGATGTTGGTATTCCTCAAGATTTAAAAGCTATTGTTAAAAAAGAAGATATTCCTTTCTTAGCACAATCTGCAATGGATGATGCATGTAGACCTGGAAATCCAAAAGATCCAACTTTACAAGATATTATTAAACTTTACGAATCTTTAATGTAAGAAAATAGAGTAGTTCAAAGCTACTCTATTTTTTACATTCTATCAATTATTTCTGCTCTTTTAATATTATATTCTTCTTCAGAAATTAATTTCTTTTCTTTTAAAGAATATAATTTATTTAATTCATCTAAAACGTTAAAACTTTGACTAGGAGAAACTTCATTAGTAATGATAGTTTCTTCTTTTTTTTCAAAAAATGTATCTATTCCTAATAAAATACTTGAAGTAATTAATCCCACTTTCATCATCGGATAAAATAATCCATAAATACCCGATAATCTAACAAATCGATCAATATATAAAGCAAACATTAAGCTTAATAAAGAGAAAATAAAGCTTACTACTCTTGTTTTACATTTGCTAGCTAAATCTATTGAGCAAGTTACAATTGTTAAAGCAAAAATAATTGCACAAATTAAGAAAGCAATGATTCCACTATAATTTTCAAGATTTAATAAACTCATTAAAACTATAGATACAACCACTCCAATTGAAGAACTAACAATAGCGATAATTTCTCCTGTCTTTTTCATTTTTCTGTTCATTTTTTCCTCCTCCTATGAATTTAAACAAGTCACATGACAATTAATTACATTTAATACATGTGGATAGTCACCTAAGAAATAATAAAATGCATTATTAACAGCATCAGTAAAATCTTTAGTTTGAAATTCTAAAGTTAAATTTTTTAAAGTTGGATTTTCTCCAATATAACCAATCACACCAAAATAATATTCATCATCAAAATGATAAAGTTTATGATTATTTCCATCAAAAGTTCCCGTAAACTCTGTTTGTGTTCCCCAAACATCAAAACAGATAGTTAAAAGTTCACCATTATTCATATCAATATCATTCATCAAAATATAACTTGCATTGGCATATTTTTCTATATAATCGTTATTTGTACTTGTAATCTCAGAGATATAAGAATACTCATAAATATCATAAATTTGATATGGGTCTTCTTCAGTTCCTTCTCCAAATAAATCACTATCAAATTCATTATCATTTCTTTCACGCCATTTAGCGACTAAATGATAATTACGATTTTCTTGATATTTAATTTTTGTAATTTCCACGCCATTTTCATACCAACCTAAAAATACATAGCCTGTTTTTTGAGGAACAGAAAGTACAATTTCATTTTCTTCATAATAAGGAATACAATTAACATTTTTAGGATTATTAAGTGCATATTCATCCAATTCATAATAAACATTAGAATACTCTTTTACCCATTTAGCAAATAAAGTAATATCTTCCATTGAAGAATTATCTAAATATTCAATTTTATTAGAAAAATCTTCATCCAAATACCAACCTAAAAATTTATAATCTTCTTTTGTTGGTTCTAATAAAGTAAATTTTTTATCTTCAAATTTAAATAATTCAATATTGTTTTTATTATTTTCTCCACCATTTAAAACATAATTTATTGAATATTGAGGTTTTACCCATATTGCATATAAAATATAATTAACACAATCTTGTGCACTAATATTAATAAGATGCGTTTGATCATTAGTTAATGACCAACCTTTAAAAGCATACCCTTCTTTAGTAGGTGCATATAGAGTTAAATTATCATTAATGGTATAACTATCAACATTTTTAGGATTATTAATTCCACCATTTAAATTATAGGTAATGCTATAATTTATAATTTGAAAGCACGCTTCTAAAACCACATCTTTTAAATATTCTTGAGGATTAAATTTTGTAATTATTTTATTTCCATATCTCCAACCTTTAAATTCATATCCTTTTTTAGATAAAAATGGTAAAGAAAATGCCTCTGTATTAACATCATATACCTTTATAAATTTATCAGAATAAATAGAATCTTCTTCATATTTATAAACAATTTTATATTGAGTAGGACTTAATTTTGCTTCTAAATTAATTGTTATTTTATTATTTTCAAAATAATAACCATCTAAAATCCAACCTGTAAAATCATAATAATTTTTTTCAAAATCAGGAATATGTTCAACATCCCAATAAGTTTCAAAATCATAATTAACTTTTTCATTAGTTTCACTATAAGATAAAATGGCATTAGAAGATATATGATTATCTAAAGATAATTTAATAGCTTTTTGATAATCACCTGTTCTTAAAACACTAAAAACATCAATAACTTTGTTAAGATAATCTTTCTCTTTTTCATTAGATAAATTTTTTAATTCTTGTTTTGCATCTAAAAGATTATCTTTATTTATTAATTGCACAACACTATTATAAAATGCTTCTTGCTTTTTACTATAACTCACTCTTATTGGAACAATAATTATCAAAGCACTAAAAATTAAACAAGTAAAAACACTAATTAAATTAACTTTATTATTATGCTTAATTTTATAATTTATTTCATCTACTTTTTCTTGATTAGCTAAAGAAGTATAAATTCTTCTAGCTTTTAATAAGGCTTTATTATTTTTATAACTTGTTAAACGTTTAGCTAAATCAAGTTCTTCTTTTTGGCATTTTTCTAAAAACACTTTACTATCTAAAAAATCATTTAAATATTCAAATAATTC
>FR889399.1:0-948 GCA_000432895.1 Firmicutes bacterium CAG:449
TTTGCTAAAATGCACTGCTAAAACAATAATCACTAAACATATAAATAAAGAAATTAAGTGTTGGGGAGTAAACATTCCAGCAGGTGGATACATTCCTTCAGGTGCAAATATTTTCATGATAAATACCTCATCTAATATTTATTTTATAATAAATTAAATTTATAAACTATATTTTAATTTTATTTTTTTAATAAATTATTTATTTTATTCATAAAATTTATTATGAATAAAAAGGATAGAGATTTTATAAGAAATTATGCTGATTTTTTATATGGATTATCAGGTAATGAATTAGCTATCCTTTCAGCAATAATTGGATATGCTCTTTCACAAAATATTAATGCTGAACAAATGAATAGCTTAGGTAATTTTTTTGAAGCAATTGGTCAAATTATGCTTTGTAACGGTGCTCAAGAACAATTAAAAGAAAATAGAAGAAAATAATTATTTTCTTAAAACTTCGTGGATAACAAGTGGAAAACAAGCTAATAAACTAGCCCAAAGCCATTCTTGTAAAGATAATGGTATAGTTTTAAAAAAGTCAACAAATAATGGGATTTCTGTAACTATAATTTGTAAAAGAAAACCTAATATAATGACTACAAAAAGAAAAATATTTTTCTTTTTAATGATTGCAATAATTGATGAATTTAAATCGGACATTCCAATCATATGAAATAATTCACTGATTCCTAAAACAGTAAACGCTAGAGTATGTGATTTCGCTAAAATAAATTCATTATCATATATTAATAAAATATCTTGATATATTGTAGAAAAATTTAATGAATTATTTTTACTTAATTCACATAGAGGAATAATAATAAATGCGACAAAAGAAATAAAGGCAATAACAAATCCATAGATTAAGGTTGTTTTTAAACCTCCATTATTAAAAATTGAACTTTCTTTTTTACGAGGTTTTTCTAACATTACATTGTTTTTTGG
>FR889399.1:956-13380 GCA_000432895.1 Firmicutes bacterium CAG:449
TTTTTTGGTTTATCGCTACCTAAGGCTAAAGCAGGTAAAGAATCAGAAATTAAATTAACCCATAAAATATGTATAGCAATAAGTGGTAAAGGTAAATTTAATAATAAACAAAAAAACATCACTAATACTTCCGCTAGATTGCTACTTAATAAAAAGATAATGGCTTTTTTGATGTTATCATAAATTACTCTTCCTGTTTCAATAGCTTTTTCAATGGTAGAAAAATTATCGTCAATTAAAATGATGTCTGAAACTTCTTTAGCAACTTCAGTACCATTTTTCCCCATGGCAATACCGACATCAGCTTCTTTTAAAGAAGGAGCATCATTTACTCCATCTCCAGTCATAGCGACTACTTCATTTAATTTTTTATATCGAGAAATAATTTTCATTTTAGTAATAGGGGTAGCTCTAGCAAATACTGTGACTTTTTTAAAATCTTCATCATCTAATGCATCAATATGATCACCTAAACAAATATTTTGATTGCTATGAACAATTTTTAATTCTTCGCCAATTGCTTTTGCTGTTTTTAAATGATCACCAGTAATCATAATAGTTTTAATTCCGGCATTAGATAATTTATCAATTGATTCAATAACTCCTTTTCTTAATGGATCTTTTTCACCTACTAAACCAATAAAGATTTCTTGATTATTAATATTAATACTAAAGGCTAATACTCTTAAAGAATTTTCATAATAAGAATCAAGTTCTTTGTTAATTATTTTTTTATATTCTTGATTCATTTTAATAATTTTATTATCTACAAGAAGATACTTGCATTCATTAATAATTACTTCAAAGGCTCCTTTTGAAAAAGTAAATTCTTCTTTTTTTGATTTACAAATTACTTTCATCATTTTTCTTTCTGAAGAAAAAGGGATTTCTTTTATTCTTTTAATTAAAGAAACATCCACTTTATTTTTAGCGTATTTTAATAAAGCAATTTCGGTAGGATCGCCACTTTCTAAACTAGCGTTATTACATAAAAGCATACCTTGATAAAGATAATTATCACTATTAAAAGTAAATGTTTTTTGTACAATCATTTTATTTTCAGTAATTGTACCAGTTTTATCTGAACAAACAAGTGAAACTGAACCTAATGTTTCTACAGATGGTAAATGTTTAACAATAGTATTTACATTAACTAATTTTTGTACTCCAATAGATAAAGTAATAGTAACAACCGCCATTAAGCCTTCAGGAATAACCGCAACAGCTAAAGAAATTGAAGTTATTAACATTTCAAATAAATTACCATTGCGAAATAAAGAAATAATAAACATGATTAAACATATTACAATTGTAGATAAACCAAGTATTTTACTTAAATCGTTTAATTTATTTTGTAAAGGAGTGATTTCTTTTTTATTTTCAATAAAAGAAGATAATTTTCCAAATTCAGTATTTTTACCAACTTCAGTAACTAATACTTCACCTCTTCCAGAAACCACAATAGTGGATTGAAGAACTTTTTGATTTTTTTCTTTTTCTACTCTTAATGATTCACCTGTAATTGAGGATTCATCAATTTGTAACATATTTGAAGAAATAATAATTCCATCAGCCGCTACAATATTACCTTCTTCTAAAACTAAAATATCATTTACTTTAATTTCTGAAGATAATATTTTTTTAATGACTCCATTTTCTTTAATATAACAATGTGGTGAAGAAAGTTTTTTTAAGGCTTCTAATGCTTCATCAGCTTTTACTTCTTGAATAAAACTAACAATTCCATTAATAACAATAACCACTAAAATAATTGCTCCATCAATCATTTCTTTTAAATAAAAAGAAATAAATGAAGCAACAAATAAAATATATATTAATGGAGAGTTAAACTGCTTAAAAAATATTTTTAATTTATTAATTCTTTTCATAAAGTTCCACCTATAAAACTTTATTAAAAATAATTAATAATTATGTATGAAAAAAAGAGCTTTTGCTCTTTAATTTTCTTTTTTAAACCATTCAATTTTTTTAGTTTCAATAAAACTTAACGATTTATCAATTAAATTTTCTTCAATATTTACTCTCGAAGCATAATATTTATTTTTATCTTTATCAATTTGTAAGGTTAAATATTCATATAAATCATAGCTAGAATCAATAATTGAAGCAATTAACAAAGCGGTTTTTAAGGATTCAAAATTATGAGGATTAATAATTTGCTTACGTAAACTTCTATCTAATTTATAGAATTCATTACCAACTTTTTCTTCTTCATTTCTTAATAAAGCAAAATAGAATTTAATATTATATAATTTAGCTTTTTCACTTTCAGTTAGATATAATCCTTTTTCTAATCCTTCAATAGCTATTTTTTCGGCTTGAACAAAATCATTATTATCTAAATAATAATAGCAATTATAAACATAAGCGCTATTTAATAAAGGATTTTGAAGATCAAAGTGTTCTATTAAAGTAATTTTACCAGTGTTAGAAATGATTCTTTCTTGTTGAATTAATAATTGATGATATTGTTTAATGAAATCTTTTTTAGAAAAATAAATTCTTAAAACAAAACCATCATACATTTCATCATTTAAAACAGGAGCTAAATTAAATATTAATATTAATAAAGCAATAGTGCTAAAAATATATTGACTATATAATAAATAATCATATTTTGTATTATTTGTAAAAATGGTTAATAAAACTAAGCAAATAACATTAATTAAAATAACAAAAATAGATCCACCTAAACTTAATAAAACTAAAGATGCTTTATCTTTTTTTGGGGACATTAAAGTTTCTCCACCATAACGGGTAAATCTAGTAAATGAAAATTTTGTTTTATTATTTTGTTTAGTCCAAGTAAATCCTAAAATATTAGTTTTTATTAATTTATAGCCTGCTATTTTACCAAAAATAATTTTTCCTACTTCATATAAAATAGTAGAAAAAATAAATCCTAATAATAAAACTAGAACTGAAATTAATAAACTATTTCCTTTATAACTTGAACTTGCTAAAGGGAAGATACTTCTTCCTAAAATATATGCTAGAAACAAAACTACAACCCAAACAAAAATAGATTGGTTACGATATATAGGTTTTTCTTTTTTTTCCATACTTTCTCCATAAGAGTCAAAGTAGTGCAGAAGTACTATTTGTGACCCAAGCATCAAATCAACTTCTACTATTAATTAATAATACACTAAATAATTATTATTTTAAATAGTTTGTATATGCTTTTGCAATTTCACTACCTAAATGGGCATTATTAATAATTAAATCAATGTTAGCTTTTAAAGAATCACCATTAGTTAATTCAACCACTTTTTTTAATAAAAATGGGGTAACTTCTTTACCATGAATATTATTTTGTTTAGCTTCAATTAATGCTTTATTAATAATTTCATCCATTTTCTTTTTATCTAAAGATTTTTCTTTTGGAATTGGATTAGAAACTAATAAACCACCTTTTAAATTATATTCTTCTTTTACTTTCATACATTCAGCGATTTCTTCTGGAGTGTTCATTTGATAGTCAATCTTTAAACCAGAATCATTACTATAAAAATCTGCTAAAGTGGAGGATTTATAGCCTAAAACAGTTACACCTAAAGTCTCTAAATATTCAAGAGTCTTTTCTAAGTCTAAAATAGCTTTAATTCCTGCACAAACAACAATAACTGGAGTAGAAGCTAATTCTTGTAAATCACTAGAAATATCCATGGTGATTTCTGCTTCACGATGCACTCCACCTATTCCACCTGTAACAAAAACTTTTATTCCAGCTATATGAGCAAAAATCATTGTCGTAGCAACCGTTGTTGCACCCCATTTTTTCTTGCTAATAATAAAAGGTAAATCTCTTCTAGAAACTTTTTCAACATCATTTCTTTTACCAAATTCTTCAATTTCTTCTTTTGACATACCAACAGTAGGAATTCCATTTATAATACCAATAGTGGCAGGAATAACTCCGTGCTTTCTAATAGTGTCTTCTACCATTAAAGCTGTTTTAACATTATCTGGATAAGGCATACCATGAGAAATAATTGTTGATTCTAAAGCAACAACCGGTTGATTGTTTTTTAAAGCATTAATAACCTCTTGAGAAATATTTATTTTCATTCTTGCTCCTTGATTAATTTAAAATTGATTAAGCACAAAATAATTATACCAATAAATTGTAAAAATGCGAGAAGAAAATAAAAACCATTTATGCTAATTTGAGAATAAATACTTGACCCACTGATGGTCATTATTCCATTAACTAGTGATAAAAAGATTGTTAATATTGATACAGCTTTAGTAATTAATTTATTAGAAACAATTTTTCTTAAAATAAGAATGTGAACAGATAAAAAACCTCCCCATCCGATTCCTCTAAGAGGAGCAAAGAAGAATAAAACATTTAATGGTAAATTAAAGCCAAATAGGAAAGACCGTAAAAAAATTACTATATAGGAAATTTTTAAAACTAAAAAATAATGTTTTTCTTTGACAAATTTTGAACTTAAAAAAATTGTTATAATTTCAAATAAAACTTCTAAAGCAAAAAATAAAGAATATTGATAGCTAGTAATATTAACAAGTGACATTCTAGTAAATAAATAAGAATCTAACACATTATTAGTGCCAATAACTAATAAATAAGCAATAAAATAAAAGATAAAATATTTATTTTTTAAAACTTCAGAATATTTAATTTTAGTGATTTCTTCTTCATTAACATTTTCAAATGGCTTAATAAAAAACCAAAGAATTAAGCAAATGATATTTAAAGAAAAAGAAATAATAAAAATATAACTATAATTATTATTAAATAATTTAATTAATTTTGCTCCAATAAATAAAGCACATAAATAACCAAATGAACCAATATATCTTATATTTGGATAAGAAGTATTTTCTTTTTTTGAATAATTAGAGGCTAGTCCATCTTGAAGAGTAAAACAAGGTGAATTGAATAAACCAAATAATATTGTTAAAATTAATAAAGCATAAAATGATTTACTAGTTATAGTAAATAAAATCATGGTAATTGTTTCTAAACATAAAACAATTTTTACTAATAATAAGTTTCTTTTTACATTTTTTGATAAACTACCCCATAAGAAATTTCCAATTAACGCACAAAATGGAATTATTCCAAGTAATAAGGCATATTCAAAAGAATATGTATCAAAAAAGGTGGCAAAATACATCGAAAGGTAGCCAGCAAAAAGAGCATCAGAAAAAAATTTTAAAAAATAAATTATTTTAATGAGATTAATCTTTTTCATATTTATTTTCTATTTTTTTATTAATCAAACTAATTAAGATATATAAAAGTATTGAAATAATAACCACCACTAATAATGTTAACCAATTTTTTAATGTTAATCCAGGAATGTTTAATTCGGATATTGATGTAGCAAAGAAAATTGAATAGATTATAGATATTAAAATCATTGATACATATAAAACAACTCGATATTTATTAAAAGGAAGACATTTAAATAATAAAACAATTAAGCCAACAATTGATAAAGCTAATGAAGATAAAGTAATCATGGCTCCATCTTCAATAAAAGACATTCTATTTAAAATAATAATACAAATAACGGAAAACCATAATGATATTCCACCTGGGATTGATTTTAATAAAACATTTTTAATAAAACTGCCTTTTACTAAATTAGTATTTGGTTGTAAGGCTAAAAAGAATGATGGAAAACCAATAACAGCAAATTCGAGAAGATAAAAATGACATGGCTTGAAAGGATCTTCAGTCCAAGTGACCAAACAGAATAATGCAATTAAAATAGCATAGATTGTTTTCATCAAAAATAAAGTTGCAGACATTTGAATATTATTGATAACTTTTCTTCCTTCTTGAACAACCTCAGGCATTGAAGCAAAATTTGAATCCATTAACACTAAGTGAGAGGCATTTCTAGCCGCTTCTGATCCAGAAGCAATGGCAATCGAACAATTTGCTTGTTTCATGGCTAATATATCATTTACTCCATCACCAGTCATTGCTACAGTGTTACCATCCAATTTTAAAGATCTGATTAAGATAGCTTTTTGTTCAGGTGATACTCTTCCAAAAATTGTATATTTAGATGCAATTTGATATACTTCATCATTTGATAGACCTTCTAACGAAATATATTTATCGTAATTTTTAACTCCAACTTTTTTAGCAATTTGGGAAACAGTAAGAGGATTATCGCCAGAAATAATTTTGATTTCTACATCATTATTATTAAACCAATTAATTGTATCAAAAGCTTCTTCACGAATATGGTCGGCTAAAACAAATAAACATACTTCCTCAATATCATTAAAATTATTTTCGTCTTGAATAGATTCATTACTATGAGCAAAAAGTAATACTCGATAACCAGATTTCGTATATTCTTCAGCAGTAGATAATATTTTATTATTTTTACTAATAAATTCTGGCGCGCCTAAAATATAAGTACCGATTTTATTAAACTCAACAGCCGACATTTTCTTTTTGCTTGAAAAAGGTAATGTTTTAATTACTTGATATTTATTAACTGGTTTATAATAATTCTCTAACGCTAAAGAAGTAACATTTTTATCATCAAAAGCTAATAAAAAATCACCAATAATTTCATCAATATTATCATTAGATAAATTAATTACTTTTTCTAAAGTCATTTTTCCATCAGTAATTGTACCTGTTTTATCTAAACATAAAATATTTGTTCTTGCTAAAGTTTCAATTGAATAAGAATCTTGAACCATTGTTTTCTTTTTGGCTAAAGCTAAAACAGAAACTGTTAAAGTTGTTGAAATGAGTAAAAATAATCCTGAAGGAATCATGGCAATTAATGTTCCACAGGTTTTTTCTAATGCTTCAATATAATTATTATTAACTGCTAGATTTTTAATAAATGAAGCAATACCAATTGGTAAAATAATTGCAGAAATCCATTTAATAATTCTATTTAAGGAAACTAATAAAATTGATTTAGCTTTTTTAACTTTTCTTGCCTTATTTTGTAATTGAGCAACATAATTATGTTCACCAATACGATCGACTCTTGCTTTACAAGAACCAGAAATAATATATGATCCTGCTAATAAATAACCATCTTTATTTTTTTTGATTGGTAAAGATTCACCAGTTAAAAGAGATTCATTAACTTCAACTTCTCCAGCAATTATTTGACTATCGGTAGGGACTTCTTGACCTGCTTTTAAGATATAAATATCATCTAAAACTAATTTATCATTTGGAATTGAATAATGTTTATTATCTCTAATTACTATTACTTCTTCAATTTTAATTAAAGAGAGTTTATCAACTGCTTTTTTTGCTTTAATTTCTTGAACAATACCAATAATTAAATTTAAAGTTACAATACCTAAGAAAAAACAATTATTATATGAACCAATTGATAAAAGTACAATTCCGATAGTAAAAAGCAATATATTGAAGAAAGTAAAAATGTTTCCAACAAAAATTTCTACATAAGATTTGGATAAAGTTTTAGTATGCTTATTATATAAGTTATGAATTTGTCTTTCATCGACTTGTAATGAATTTAAGCCTTCTTCAGAAGGGTTATATCTAATTGCTTGCGAAAATAAATCTTTTTTTCTAGATTTTTTCTTTTTTTCTAAAAACAGCTTAGGAATTTCTAAGGTTTTTGAAAAAATAGATTTTTCTTCAATTTCATCTTCTTCATCATTTAAATTAATTTTTGAATACTTTTCTTTGTCGTTGTTTTCCATTTTTACTAACCAAATATATTATATATATAATATCATATATTATGAATAAATATATTTCAAAAAAAAGCCAATAATAAATTAATTTTGTTAGTAAAAATCCTATCTAAAATTTATAGATAGGAATAATTATCACATGATTGATAATTTATTATTTATATCAAATAAATGCATTTTATTTAAATCAAAGACAAATGTAAATTTTTCTTGATCGTTAAGATGAATATTCTAAAAAAAGAGGAGATAAAAATTTGCTTTTTGATGAAGACTGTTTGAAAGAAATTGATATTTAATGTCAAATTCATAAAAAATAGTTATAGTAACTTCTCATTTATTAAATTTAACAAAAAACGAAAACAAAATATTCAAACCTTTAAAAGAAGCGCATAAAAGGCAATGAACAGACTGGAAAAGAGCATATCAAGCATTAAAACATGATAGATATTCGTCTCTTTCTTATGGAACAATTAAAAATTTGTTACATTCACTAGGCGCTTTATATCTTTTAAATATATATTATAAAGACGTCAAATTATATTCAAAATATTTGGAAGTTAGTAATCTTGATTTGTTCTTAGGTTCTTCTATATTTTCAGTTAAAACTCCAAATTAAAATTATGTTGTAAATGTAATAAATGGTAAAGAGATTACTGGTAATTTGATTGCAGATGATAGCCATTTGTTTTGAAGTACACTGATAGCATGTATAAAAAAATAATTGATTTGAATGTACAAAGTGTTCAAAAGAAAAAAGATTTTTTAATAGTTCAACTGGAATTAAATGATCTTGATTTTATAACTCTTGTTAAAAACGGAATTGAGAAAGAAAAAAATGATTCCTCTGAAAAATTTATATTTTGTTGGGAATTATGCAAATATAGATTAAATAAAAAAATTCCTTCAACACTTCCTTTTGAAGAAAGAAAAAAACTATTTATTTCTAGTAGCGAGTGGAATGGGAAAATCAGAATGTTAAACAAGCATTTATCTGAAAACGAGCTTAATGAGTTAAATATTCAAACTGAAATAGATAATGCTGGCATTTTGGTTGGAATGGAAATGGAACAACAGTTTGAATATTTAAAAAACAAAAAGCCTTTAATGAAGGTTTTTGTGAACTAGTACTTGATAAAGGAAATGTTAGATATATAAAATAAAAAAAGCCTCACCATTGAGTTATTAACTCTTGGATGAGGTTTTGTTTTGGCTTGATTTGTAGCATTAGAAATAAATCCCTTATTTAAATGCCTTTTTATTGGCTTCTTAATGAATGATTATAAACCAGAAACTGCAAGTTTTTTAATAAAGACTGAGCATGAAGAAGAATCATCAACTCTAGTTACATTAGATGCAACTTCTTTGATATCTTTAAATATTTCAAATAAGTTTCCCGCTACAGTAATTAAGCAAACTGGAGCGCCTCTTTTACCATCTTGGATTAAATAACCTTTGGCTTGTAAAGAGAAGTTTCCTGATTGAGCATTCATTCCTGCATGTAAACCTTCTACATCAGTAATATAGATTCCTTCATTTACTAATTTAAATAATTCTTCTTCTGATTTTTTACCTGGTTTTAAAACAATATTTGTGGTTGCAGTTCCAACTTTACCAGTTCCACGATAACCATTTCCAGTTGAACTTACACCATCTTTTTTTGCGGTAGCTAAATTATATAAGTAAGTTTCTAGTTTTCCATGGTTAATAATTTTTTTATTGTAAGTAGCAACCCCTTCATCATCAAAATATCTAAAGAATGGATTTTTATCAAGAGGTCTTTCTTCGATAGTTACTTTTTTAGAAGCTACTAATTGATTTAATTTACCTTTAAATAAAGAAGTATTTTTTTGAACTTCATCAGCAATGGCATTAGAAATAAAAAATGATATTAAAGAAGCTGTAACATTTGGATTTAAAATAGCTTTATATTTTTTAGATGCACATGGAGAACCATTTAATTGTGAAATTGTTTCATCGACAACTTTATCAACAAATTCTTTCATTTTGAATTTATCTAAATCATTATCAATGAATACTTTGAAACCAGTTTTTGTTTGATTATCACTACCTAAAGCAACAACTTGAGCATAGATAGAAAAACTATTTGATTTGCTCTTTAAATTTAATCCATATGAATTCATTAAAGTATATTCATCGCTTGATTCACTATAACCTAATTCAACATCACTAATTCTTGAATCACTAGATTTAATTTCTTTTTCTAATTCTTTAATTAAAGCCATTTTTTCCTCAACACTAATTTTTTCAAGGTTAGGATTATAAACATTCTTTTTATGATATTTTTCGCTTCCTTTAAAGATAATTACTTCATCACTAGAATGATTTACTTCCGCATTTTCTTTAATTTTTTCTATTACATAATTAACAGTATCTTTATCAATTTTTTCACTATTAACATAACCTGCTCTTCCTAGATATGTTCCTCTAGCAGAAAGAGAAGAAACATTACTTGTTGTATAGGATTCTAATTCACCTCTAAACCATGAAAAGGAAAGAGAGTAAGATTTTGAAATTGATAATTCTAATTCATCAATATTATTTTCTTTTGCTTTTTGAAAGTATAAATCGTATTTCATTAGTTTAATTTCTCCCCTCTACCACCTACGGTCATTTCTGATACTCTTATAGTTGGTTGACCAACATCAGTTGGTATAGATCCAGATGCAGCTCCACACATTCCTTGTGCTCTTTGTAAGTCGTTTCCAATCATGTCGATTTTCTTTAAGACTTCTGCTCCTGAGCCAATTAAGGTAGCACCTTTAACTGGATAAGCAATTTTACCATCTTTAATAATATAAGCTTCATTAGCGGCAAAGTTAAATTCACCTGTAGCAGGGTTAACAGATCCTCCCCCTAAAGATTTTGCATATAAACCAAATTTGGTATTTTTAATGATTTCTTCTGGTGTTGATTTTCCGCCTAAAATAAATGTATTAGACATTCTTGAAGTTGGTTCGTATTTATAAGATTGTCTTCTAGAAGCTCCATTTTCTTGAGCGTTCATTCTTCTACCATTGAATCCATCAATTAAATAAGATGTTAAAATACCATTTTTAATTAAAACATTACGATGGGTTGGATTACCTTCATCATCAACATTTTCACTTCCCCATGCTCCATCAATAGTTCCATCATCAACAGCAGAAACAATATTAGAAGCAATTTTTTCACCTAATTTATTGGAGAATACTGATAAATTTTTACTGACTGAAGAAGCTTCAAGAGAGTGTCCACATGCTTCATGGAAAATAACTCCACCAAAACCATTACCAATAATAACTGGCATTTTTCCTGATGGACATTCTTTAGCTTCAAGCATAGTTAAAGCTGACTGAGCAGTTTGTTTTCCAAGTTCAACAATATCAATTTCTTTATCAAAGAATTCAAATCCTTTAGAGGCTCCTGGACCAGAAAAAGCTGATTCGATGGCTTCACCATTAGAAGCTATTGCAGAAATAAAGGCTCTACCTCTAACACGTCGATCTTCAACATATCTTCCATTAGAATTAAAAATATAAACTTTTTGATCTTTAATAATAAATCCAGACATTACACGAACAATTCTTTCATCAAAATTTTTACATGCATCGCTGCCTTTTAAAAGATATTTAATTTTATCTTCTTTAGAAATAGTTGAATAATCTATTTGAGGTTGATGTTTATTTTTTGTTCTTACTTTAGTGATTTTATTAACTGTAACTTTTCTTTCTTCAGAAAAAGAAGAAGCTAAAGAAGAAGCAAGAGTTAATAACCCTTTTCTAGATAAATCATTTGTATAACCATAGACACTTTGTAAATTATTAAGAAGACGAATTCCTGCCCCATAGATAATTGAGTTTGTAGCAGTTTCACAATTTCCATTATCTAAAGAAATATTTTCAACTTCTGTATTCTCAATGAAAATTTCGGCAAAATCTGCACCTGTTGATAAGGCTTTATTTAAGACAATTTGTGCTAATTGTTTTGAAATCATATTTTAGTCCTTTCCTAGTAGTATTATTTACATTACTAAATTTATTAAACATTTTAATAAAGTTTTTAAGTTTTGACAATGAGATTAGTCTAATTACTATTTTTTTTGAATATATTTTAACAAATCAGGTGAAAAAAATGGCAAAAACTTATGTAGTTAATTCAAATAGAAGTTTAAATGGAGAAGTAGTGATTTCTGGATCAAAAAATTGTGCATTATGCTTAATAGCAGCTTCTTTACTTATTAAAGATAAAACAATATTAAAAGATATTCCACATATTAAAGATATAGAAGTTTTTTGTGAAATTTTAAATTATTTAAATGTGAAAACTGAATTTATTAATAATGATTTAATAATTGATAGTACTTCGTTAAAATATAAAAATCTAAAAATACCACAAATTAAATCTTTTAGGGCTTCTTATTATTTAATTGGTGCTTTAATTAATAGATATAAGAAATTGGAAATTGAACACTTTGGAGGATGTAATTTTGTTAATCGTCCGATTAATTTCCATTTAAACTTTTTTTCTTTTTTTGGTATTAAATATTTAGAAGATGAAAGTGGGTATACTTTTATTAATGAGGCGAATGATGAAGATGAATATACTTTACCTTATCCATCTTTTGGGACTACAATTAATGCCATTTTATTTGCTATTTCTAGTCATAAATCTATTACAATAAAAAATATTTGTACAGAAATTGAAGTTTTACATT